>JBGSSC010000061.1:0-7053 GCA_041737265.1 Terrimicrobiaceae bacterium
AGCTCATCGACAGCATTGCATTGCGTGAACACCCCGAGTTCCGGTGCCACAAGCTGCCTTCGGTGGGAATGCCGTCGCCTCTGTCTCCTGCGTTTGTACGCTTCCTGCGGCGCGCATGGGAAAGCCTTGGCGACTGCCGCGCGGTTTACCGCCGGTTCCGCCCTTCCGTGGTGCTCGGCATGGGCGGCTTCACTTCGACGGCTCCCCTCCTTGCCGCCCGTCTTCAGAAGGTGCCATCGCTCATCCACGAATCCAACGCGATCCCGGGCCGTGCCAACGCTCTCGCTTCGCGTTTTACAACGCGGGTGCTTCTGGGTTTCGGGGACTGTGCCGCGTTTTTTCCCGGCAGGGACTGCATCGTGACGGGCACTCCGGTGAGGAAAAACCTCGGGGACCGGATGCCCCGTGAGGAAGCCCTCGCGCGGCTGAAACTCCAGCCCGGATTGGCAACTTTGCTGGTAATGGGAGGGAGTCAGGGTGCCTCCGCCGTGAATCAAATTCTCTTCAAAGTTGCACCGCTGCTTCCCAAGGGGAAAATCCAGATCATTCACCTCACCGGAGATCGGGACGACCGGTTGGCGGCGGCCAATTACCAGCGCGAGGAAATTCCTCACTTCGTGGCTCCCTTCCACCACCGGATGGAAGAGGCCTATTCTGCGGCCGACCTGGCTGTCTCCCGGGCGGGTGCCTCCAGTTTGAGTGAGATCTCGCGCTTCCGTCTCCCGTCGGTCCTCGTCCCGTATCCGTTCGCGGCTGACGACCACCAGACAGCCAACGCCAAAATTTTCGTGGCCGCGGGGGCTGCCGAGTTGATGCAGGAGAACCAGATTGCTCCGGAGGCATTTGCGGCCATGCTGTCCAACCTTTTGCTTGAAAGATCCCGCCGTGAGCACATGGGAGCCGCTGCCGGTGGCATCCTTCCCGATGATGCCGCGGCCAAGGTGGCCGGGGAAGTCATCCGGTGCGCCCATACACCATGAGCCCGGAGGAACTTCATGACTTGTTGGCCGGACCGCCCATGAGAATTCATCTCGTCGGAGTGGCTGGTTCGGGTATGAGCGGCATTGCGGGGTTGCTTCTCGCCCTGGGTCACCGGGTGAGTGGTTCCGACAAAACCGATACCGTTGAAGTCGAGAGACTCTGCCGGAAAGGGCTCGTATTCCGCATGCCGCATAATGCCGCCTGCGTGGAGGATGCAGCTCTCGTGGTCTGTTCCTCGGCGATCAAGCCGGGTAATGCCGCATTGGATGAAGCCCTGCGGCGTGGTCTTCCGGTTGTTCGAAGAGCCGACGCACTGGCCGCCCTCATGGCAGCAAAAAAAGGCATCGTGATTTGCGGCATGCACGGCAAGACCACAACCTCCGCAATGGTCGCGCACGTTCTGCGGCACTGCGGACTCAAACCGTCGCACTACGTCGGAGCCGAAATCCCGATTCTCGGAACAAACGCGCGATGGGACTCGGAGGGGGAGTTCTTCGTGGCCGAAGGAGATGAAAGCGACGGGACACTGGTGAACTACCATCCCGAACATGCCATCGTCCTCAACATCGAACCCGAACACCTTGACTTCTACGCGGACCTCGCAGCGATCGATGCCGTCTATTCCCGTCTTTGCTCCCAGACGAGGGGGACCGTTGTTTATTGCGGAGATGATGAGGGAGCCCGCCGCGTGTGTGCCTCCCGGCCGGGGGCCGTTTCCTACGGGCTCTCTGAATACAACACCTACCGCATCAATCAACTCACAACCGAAAATTTCGCCTCCGCGTTCACCATTCTCCGGCAGGGCGAGCCTCTGGGTGCCGCCCGCCTGAACATCCCCGGCAGGCACAACGCATTGAATGCCCTCTCCGCGGTCGCTCTCGCCGTTGAACTCGGTGTGTCCTTCGAGGGAATCTCCGATGCGCTCGCATCTTTTCGCGGAGCGAAGCGCCGATTCGAGGTGAAATACCGCGGCCCCCGGAATCTGCTGGTCGATGACTATGGCCATCACCCGACCGAAATCGCCGCGACCATTGCGACAGCACGCACGGGTGAGTGGAGCCGCGTACTGGTGATGTTTCAGCCCCACCGCTACACGCGCACTCTTGCACTCAAAGACCAGTTCGGGGCTGCGTTCCAGGATGCGGATGCTGTGCTGGTGGCTGACGTTTATCCAGCCAGTGAGCCGGCGATCGCTGGCGTTTCGGGCATGACCATTGTCGAGGCGGTGAGGGCGCGGGGGCATGGGGCCATCTTGTACGAGCCCGAGGTGCCCAAGTTGCACAAACTGGCGGGCAACATGCTTCGGGACGGCGATCTGGTTTTAAGCCTCGGAGCAGGGAACATCCACGAGGCCTGTGCCCGGCTTGCTGACGATCTCGCAAACCGGGACCGTCTGCTGGAAATCATGGGTCCGGGCCGCATTCTGCTCCATGAACCCCTCTCGCGGCACACGACGATGCGCGTGGGGGGGCCTGCACAATTCTGGGCCGAGCCCGAGACCGAGGAGGGGTTCGCTGAGTTGGTCCGCACCTGCAACGACACGGACATCCCGCTCATGGTCATGGGTCGCGGGTCGAATCTGCTTGTCCGGGACGGGGGCATTCGCGGCGTTGTCGCGCACCTGGCGCGCGGAGTGTTTTTGAAAGAAGCGGTGAAGGGAAGCGAGATCACTGCAGGGGTCGGGGTGAAGCTCAAGCGCCTCAGCGCGCTCGCCCGGAATTCCTGCATCGGCGGGTTTGAATGGATGGAGGGAATTCCCGGCAATCTCGGAGGGAGCCTGCGCATGAATGCGGGAGCAATGGGAATTCAGACTTTCGACCAGGTGGTCCGGGTCCGCTACTGCGACGAAGATGGAAATATCTTCACAAGGGCTCCGCAGGATATGGAAATTCACTACCGCAATGTGCCCACCCTCCAGCGTAATTATGCCCTCTCGGCCACCCTGCGCGGCGAACCCGCTGAACAGGGTGCCATCGAACGTGCCATGGCAGTGAGTGAAAAGAAGCGCCGCGAAAGCCAACCGGTTGCCGCCAGTGCCGGCTGCATCTTTAAGAATCCCACCGGGAAACCTGCAGGCCAATTGATCGAGGAACTCGGATTGAAAAACCTCGCCGTAGGCGGAGCCCGGGTCTCGGAGGTTCACGCAAACTTTATCGTCAACGATGGCGGGGCGACTGCCGGGGATGTTTTGTCCGTGATCGCGCAAATCCAGGCGGCTGCCATCCGGGAACGGGGCATCCCGCTCGAAACCGAAGTTCAAATTGTTGGGGAGGACCTGTAAAAGCCGATCAAGCCATGGATGATTCATTTCTGAAAAACAGGCTAGTGGCCGTCTTGATGGGAGGTCCCGGTGCAGAGCGTGAAGTGTCACTCCGTTCGGGAGCGGCTGTTGCGCGGGCTCTGCGCGCGTGCGCGGCGGATGTCCGGGAAATCGATGTGGCCGGGTCGCGGCTCGACCTGCCAGACGGAACCTTTCTCGCATTCAACATGATACACGGAACCTTCGGCGAGGACGGGCAGATTCAGGCCCTGTTGGACGCGGCGGGTGTTCCTTACACCGGTGACGGAGTTGCGGCGAGCCGCCTGGCATTTGACAAGATTCTCACGAAAAAGTGCTTCGACGCCGCAGGCGTGCCCACGGCGCGCTGGGAGTTGCTTGCCCGCGGGCAGCAACCGGGCCTCGTGCCTCCGTATGTGGTGAAGGCGCCCCGGCAGGGATCGAGCGTTGGCGTGCATATTGTCAAGGATTCGGAGGAAGCGGCCGGGGCGCTCGCGGACTGCCTCGGTTATTCCGAAGAAATCCTGGTGGAGGAATTTACGGAGGGGAAAGAACTTACCGTCGGCGTTCTCGGGGACCGGGCATTGCCCGTGATCGAAATTGTGCCACACGAAGGTTTTTACGACTACGAGCACAAATATACCAAGGGTGCCTCCGACTACTTTGTGCCCGCGCGCATCGGGGAGGATGCAACTGCCGCGGTGCAGGCAGCCGCTCTCGCGGCCCACCGGGCGCTGGGTTTGGAAGTTTATTCGCGGGTGGATATCATGCTCTCCCCGGGCGGCTCCTTAAATGTCATGGAAGCCAACACAATCCCCGGGATGACGGAGACCAGTCTGCTGCCCAAGGCGGCGGATGCGGTTGGCATTTCTTTCACGGAGCTGTGTTTGAGAATCGCTGCGATTTCGCTCAAGCGGTTCGGGGAGGGGAAATCATGACTTCACGCCCCGCCCGGCGATCCGGGAACCGCAGGCGCAGGACGAACTCCGCCGCGGACTACATGCTTGAGGTGACAACAAAATCCGCCTCGGCACGCCGCCGCCGGCGGCGTGCTGTCACTGGCTGGGTCATGCGTTTGTTCCTCCTCGTGCTGCTCGGCATCGGGGCCTACCACGGTGCCCGTGCGGTGTTTGACCGTTTCTTCTATTCCAATCCCGACTATACCTTGCGGGCAATCGATTTGGAGCTGGACGGGGTGATGACGCGTGAGGAGGCCCTGGAAGGGACCGGGCTGCAGGAGGGAGTGAATATTTTCGCGATTGATCTCGCGAAGATCGAACGCGTGCTCAGCGCCGAGTCGATGGTGAAAGAAGTCCGCATTGAGCGCATGCTTCCGGACAGACTTGCCATCCGTATCACCGCCCGCGAGCCTGTGGCATGGGTTTCAGCACCGGGAGAAAGCGGAGATCCCAGCGCCTCACCAGATGCCTTGCTCACGGACTCGGAGGGCATCCTGATGAGGCCCCGTCGCCTGAGCCCGGAACACCTTCATCTTCCGGTCATACAGGGCGTGCAAGCCGACAACATCCGCGAAGGTTCGCCGCTCGACAACGAAGACTTGAAAACCGCACTGACCCTGCTCGACGAATTGTCCCGTCGTTCAGGGATCCTTCTCAGGGCCCGTTCACTCGATATTTCTCGCGGCTACCGGATCGATCTCGTCAGCGATCAGAATGCAGTCATCCAGTTTGCAACATCCGATTTTCCATCCCAGCTCGACCGCCTGCAAAAGCTCCTGAATCACTGCGTGGAGTCGGGACGCGAGATCCAGACCGTCAATCTCATGGTGAAACGTAACACACCGGTTACCTTCGTTATGGCAGCCGCACCCGAGCCGCAGGCACCCGGCGGAAAAAAAAGGAGCAACTGATGGCACGCACGGATTTTATTGTCGGGGTGGAGGTGGGAACCTCCAAGGTGTGTGCGGTGGTCGCAGAGGCCGGCCGGGACGGCGACCTGCACATTCTGGGTGTTGGCGTTGCCCCTTCCCGTGGCGTACGCAAGGGAGAGATCATCGACCTTTCCATCGCGGTGGAATGCGTTCACGACGCGCTTGCCGAAGCGGAGGCCAACAGCGAAGTCGAAATCTGCGACGTTGCCGTTGCAGTAAGCGGTGCTCATATCGCCAGCTTTAACAGCCGCGGAGCGGTTGCCATTCCCACAGAACGCCTGGAGATCGAGGAAGAGGATTTGCAGGAGGTTGCGATCAAGGCCCGCGAAGTGAACATCCCTCCCGAAAATACGTTCCTTCACTCTGTCATTCAGCACTACTACGTCGACGGGCAGGAAGGGGTCATCAATCCGGTGGGCCTTGTGGGAAGGCGCCTCGAAGCGGACTTTCATATTGTTCACGGGGTTAAGACCCGGCTGCAAAACACCCTGCGCTGCCTTGAGGAGAACGGGATGCATGTTGAGGATGTGGTTGTGAACTCACTGGCCTCTTCGCAGTCGGTGTTGAGCGATCACCAGCGGGAAATGGGAGCGGTCGTGATTGATATTGGCGGGGGGGTTTCGGACTTTATTGTTTTTGCGCATGGAGTGGTGCGCCAGAGCGGAGTGCTGGCCGTGGGAGGCGACCATATCAGCAACGATATTTCCCTTGGTCTCCGCATCCCGCTCACCCGTGCCGAGCGGCTCAAGCTCGAAGAGGGCTCTGCGATGCTGGGACAGTCGCGGCCCGGGGAAACGATCACCCTGAAGAACGATGCGGGTTTCTCCGGCAAGGAAATCGAGCGGGAAATGCTGAACATGATCATCCATGCCAGGGTCGCAGAGCTCTTCACGCTCATTCACAAACAGATTTCTGCGGAAACGCCTTCGCACATCATCGGCGGAGGCGTTTTTCTCACGGGTGGAGGCAGCCTGCTGCGGGGGATCCGGGAGGTTGCCGAGTCGGTGTTCGAGGTGCCTGTTCACCTTGCGCGTGACGTCGGAATTTCGGGTCCGAAATCGATTCTCTCCGACCCCAAATATGCAACGGCAATCGGTGTTGTGAAATTTATGCAGGCCCGCCGGTCGGAGCAGGAACCCCCCTCGCTCCTTGACAGTATTTTCGGCCGCTTCCGGGGGGTATTCAAGAAAGGTTGATCCGCCATGCTCGCTTACCCAAAACATGAATCCCACCAGGCCTCACTGCCCGCGCGGATCATCGGCGTCGGCAATGCGGGTGTGCATCTTGCGGACCGGGTCGCAATGAATGCACCCCGCGGCGCGGAAATCGTCGCGGTCAATTCCGATGCGCAATCCCTGGCCGCTTCGGTCGCTCCGCGGAAATCGGGAATCGGTCCACGGGCGACCCGCGGGCTTGGTGCCGGCGGGGATCCCGAAGTTGGATTCAACGCAGCGCAGGAATCGATTGAGGAACTCCGCTTTGCCGTTGAGGGAGCTCCTGTCGTGGTGATCGTTGCGGGCCTTGGAGGAGGCACGGGCTCCGGTGCCGCCCCGGTGCTCGCCGAAGCAGCCCGTGAAGCGGGCGCCTTTGTGCTGGCCCTGGTGACGATGCCTTTCGCTTTTGAGGGGCGCCGCAGGGCTGCCCAGGCCGGGGATGCGGTGTCGGAGTTGTCCCGCCATGCCCATGCCGTTCTTCGTTTCGACAACGACCGCATGGCCGATCTGGCGTCGCCCCGGGCCGGGCTGGGCGAGACATTCTCTGCCGCAGACACATTGCTCTCCGAATCGGTCATTTCGTTTCTCGAAATGATCGGCGGCCGCGGCCCGATGCCATTGAGTCTGGGAGGATTGCTGAATGCCATTGGCAGCGGATCGCCGGCAGCGCTCTTCGGTCGTGGCGAGGC
>JBGSSC010000076.1:0-2550 GCA_041737265.1 Terrimicrobiaceae bacterium
CCGGATGTGACTCGTGCGTTTGCGGATGGGGCCTGCGCTTCCGCGGGCCTTGGGCACAAAGCGCTTGAAGGTGGGGCCCTCTCCAACGACCGCCTCGCGCACGGTGAGCAGGGTGGGGCTGACGTTGTTGTTGTTTTCCGCGTTGGCGACGGCACTGGCCAGTGTCTTGCGAACGAGACCCGCCGCTTTCTTTGGAACGAAGCGGAGGAGTTCGAGAGCGTCTGTGGCGGGAAGGCCTTGGATTTCACGCGTCACCTCCCGCGCTTTGAAGGCGGAGATACGAGCGTTGCGATATGTGGATTCGACCTGCATTGTTTGTCTTTCGTTTATTTCTTGGCGTCCACCCTGAGGCGGTCACCGGTTTTTATCGGATTCTTTTCGTTTTCGAGACTCTGGATTATTGCACCGCAAATATTTTCGCGCACATCGACCGCCCTCACTTCCCCGATGCGGCTGCTGCCGCGCCAAACCTGGAAGGGCATCCCGAGCCGGACTCCATTTTTCGAGCCGACATTGGCCACCACCAGTGAGATTTCCTGTTTGAAATCAATGACCATTGCATCGGTAAGGCCTGCTTCGACGGCAAGGGGCTCGGCAACAATCGCAGCCCCCAAAACTTCGTTGGTCTTGCGAATTTCGGCTTCCACGCCAGCCCGGAGCTCGGCATCCAATGCAGCATTGGATGCCACGACGAGCTGCACGACCTCAGAAAGTCTCACGAGTTGCGCTTTGGTCGCGTCGAGGCGGTCTTGCGTCAAACGGAGATCACGGACGGCTGCAATCAGGCGGCCTTCGAGTTTGCTTTCACCTCCTTCGAGGCCGGGGACTCCCAATGCTTCCAGACGGAGGGACATTTCCTCGGCCTGACGCTTGAAAACCTCCGCCTCGCCATTGGCAAGAGCAAGAGCCTCGGTTAGCGCCTTGACCGAGGAACGCAGCAGGAGAACCTGCTCGCGCGCCTTCGGGTTGGGCGGCTCATCGAGGAGCGGTACAGGGATAAAAGGCAGCTGCGCGAGCAGTGTTCTTTCTCCTGAGTCTGTCAAAGATCTGTCGCCTGTGGACTCGGGCGTGGCCGTCGCCAAGGCGGATGCGGCTATAAGGATCGCCGCGAGGTTCATTGTTATCGTGCGGGTTCTTACTTGGTCACTTTGGCCGTGTGAGAACCGTGCTTCTTGAAGATTCGAGTCGGCGAGAATTCGCCAAGTTTGTGGCCCACCATGTTTTCGGTCACGAACACGGGAATGAAGGTCTTCCCGTTGTGAACGTTGAATGTGTGGCCGACAAAATCCGGGGTCACCGTGCTGCGGCGCGACCAGGTTTTGATGGGTTTGTTGACACCGGATTCATTCATCCGGTCGATTTTATCGAGGAGCTTCCACTCGACGAAGGGTCCTTTTTTAAGCGAGCGTGCCATAAGAAATTAGGATTTGGACGTTTTGCCTTTGCGGCGCTGAACAATGAAGTTGTCTGAGGACTTGTGCTTGCGCCGGGTTTTGAAGCCCTTGGCGAGCTGGCCCCATGGGCTGACCGGATGGTGGCGTCCGCCACCACCCTTGCTCTTGCCTTGGCCGCCACCCATCGGGTGATCCACAGGGTTCATCACCATGCCCCGCACATGCGGGCGACGCCCGAGCCAGCGGGTGCGCCCCGCCTTGCCGCTCGATACGTTGATGTGGTCTGAGTTACCGACCTGGCCGATCGTTGCATAGCACTCTTCGTGAATCTTGCGGATCTCTCCCGACGCGAGTTTGACAAGCGCGTAACCGGCCTCGCGGTTGGCAAGGGTGGCCAGGGAGCCTGCGCTGCGGACCATCTGGGCACCGCGGCCGGGAGTGAGTTCGAGATTGTGGATCTGCGTGCCGAGCGGGATCAGGCGGAGCGGCATTGCATTGCCGACAGCCGGATCGGCCTTTTCACCCGCAGAAACCTTGGCACCCACAACAAGCCCCGCAGGAGCCAGGATGTAGGTTTTCTCACCGTCGGGATATTGGAGAAGAGCGATGCGGGCCGAGCGGTTCGGATCATATTCGATCGCGATGACATCCGCTACAACGTCGCGGCGTTTGCGACGAAAGTCGATGATCCGGAACTTGCGCTTGTGCCCACCGCCGCGATGACGGCAGGTGATTCGCCCGTTGTTATTCCTGCCTCCGGATTTTTTGAGGCTTTCAGTGAGGCTTTTTTCAGGCTTCGACTTGGTGATTTCGGCGAAGTCGGGATGGGCCTTGAACCGTGCGGCGGGCGTAAGAGGTCGGAAAGTCTTGAGTGGCATGGGTGCGTGGATGGCTGGTGCTTCAGCAGAGCACGGAGACGTCCGCTGGCAACCCTGCAAGGGAAGCGCGGCAGTCCGGCTGACAGAAGCTGAGATGCGGTGACATTGTTGATTGGACGTTCCGCTGCGGGCACCGGGAACACGGGAAACGCATTTCCGGATCTGGCCCAAGCGGGTTGGTAATCTTGCTGTTCTCTCCTGTTTCATCAAGAAGAAATTGAGAAAATTTAGTGCACCCCCGGCAGGAGTGGTCGGGTGGCAGTTCCCGCACGTGGTAA
>JBGSSC010000117.1:0-2387 GCA_041737265.1 Terrimicrobiaceae bacterium
AGGCCCGGATGGTTGACGGCTTCATTGCCATGGGGAGGGGGTTGGTGGAAACCGCGCCGGTCTACCAGGAACTCGCCCGATCAGGTTCCCCTCTGGTGACCTTGTATCCGCTGCCCGGACTGGATGTGGACTGCGTCTACATCGATACCCGCAAGGCCTACCGCGATTTGACCAACCACTTTGTGAAGTTGGGACACAAGAAAATCGGACTTATGATCAATGCCTCCCGCTCCCAATTTTCTGTCAACCGGGAACAGGGTTTCCGCAGCGCGATGAAAGCCGCCAAACTTGCAATCAACGAAGACTGGATTATTCATGCCAGCCCCGACGGATCGCCATTCAATCAGGACGAAGCCGGCGAAATCAAACTGTGGGATATTTCCGATTACCAATCCGGCTATTGGGCCATGACCATGCTTCTTTCGCGTCGCGATCGGCCAACCGCAGCTCTTTGCCTGTCGGACGAAAGCGCCATCGGAGCCCTTCGCGCGGCCGATCTTGCCGGGGTCAAGATACCGGAGGAAATCGCCCTGTGCGGCTATGATGACAAGGAACCCGCACGCTATGCCAGAGTCCCTCTCACGACCGTGCATCAGCCGGATGAAAAATTGGCAGAGGAAGCGGTTTCGCTTCTTCTGGACCGCATAGCGGGACGCCTGCCCGCAAAAGCCATCTCGCGCTCCATCCCGGCAACCCTTGTTGTCCGCGACTCCTGTGGAGCACGGCTTCGATCCCACTAAAACCACCCGATTATGACCGCAACAATCGAAACCCCGCCAAAGAATGTGCACGTGCACTTTAATCAGAAGACTGACTCCCGTCCTGAGGGGCCGGAGAAGAGCTGCATTAAAATAGCCTATATCGGGGGGGGAAGCCGGGAATGGGCGGTGAAGCTCATGGCCGACCTGGCCCTTTCGGAAAAATTGGAGGGAGAACTTGTGCTTTACGACATCGACTTCGAGGCGGCACGCCACAATCACGCACTGGGGCAGGAGATTTTTTCTCATCCGGACGCGCTCGGAAAATTCCGGGTTCATGCTGTCAAATCCCTGATGGAGGCACTTTCCGGAGCGGATTTTGTTGTGATTTCGATTGAGCCGGGGCCTGTTTCCCTCCGGGAAGCCGATTTGGAGATCCCGGCTAAATACGGGATTCTGCAAACCGTCGGCGATACGACCGGACCGGGAGGCATCCTGCGGGCGTTACGTTCGGTTCCGATCTATCGGCAACTGGCGGCAGCCATCATGGAGGAATGTCCGGAGGCGTGGGTTATCAACTACACGAACCCCATGGCTATTTGCACGGCTGCGCTCCATGCCCTCGCCCCGGGGATCAAGGCATTTGGCTGCTGCCATGAGGTTTTCAGCACTCAAAAGATGCTGGCCAAGCTGGTCCCGGGATGGTTCGAGGCTGCCGAACCTCCGCGGCAGGAAATCCAACTCGATATCTGCGGGATCAACCACTTCACTTTCGCCACCCAGGCAAGGTGGAGGGAAAACGATCTGATCCCGCGGATTCGATCGATGGTTGAGACCGGAGATTTCTTTCGGAACCGGGCGGATTTTGCGGCCAAAGCCAGATCCGAGGGGAGCTGGTTCGCGAGCGAGGGGTTGGTGGCCTATGATTTGTTCCGGCGATTCGGTGCGCTTGGAGCGGCCGGGGACCGTCACCTGGTGGAATTTGTCCCGTGGTATCTGACGAGTGAGGCGGAGCTTCACCGGTGGGGTGTTGTGGCCACCCCGTTCCATTGGCGTCTGGAACGCAGCCGTGCAGAACGACCCAAACTTTCAAACCTGACCAGGCAGGGTCTCAAACCCTCGGGAGAGGAGGGTGTTGACCAGATCGAAGCACTGCTGGGAATGCGGCATCTTGTGACCAATGTGAACCTGCCAAACAAAGGCCAGATCAGCTGGTTGCCGCAGGGCACCATCGTCGAGACTTATGCAGATTGGGGAAGGGAGTCTTTACGACCCCTCATTACCTGTGAGCCCCCGGCCGGCGTGAAACATCTGATCCGACACGCCGCAGAGGAACAACGCCTCCTTCTGGAAGCATCGCTCAACGGAAACTACGAGCTCGCATTCCAGGTTCTGCTCACCAACCCGCTCGTGCGCATTCCGTCGGAAAAGGCCCGCGAAATGTTCTCCCTCATGCTCCAAAAGTCCATGGGAGTCCTGCTTCCCCGGTGATCCCCCACCCTTCCCCGCACTTCGTCTCCCTCCGCCATGCACACGATTGATTGGATTATCCTCGCCTTGCCGCTCCTCCTCGTTGCAATTGTCGGATTGCGCACCCAGAAATACATGCGCAGCGTTGTGGACTTCATGTCCGGCGGCCGTCTTGCGGGGCGCTACCTGCTGGCCGTGGCAAAGGGAGAAATGCTTGCG
>JBGSSC010000139.1:0-4665 GCA_041737265.1 Terrimicrobiaceae bacterium
CTGCGAGAATTTTTTTGGCGGTCTCCTCGACTTCGTCCGGGGGCGCTGACCGGTTGGACATTTCCAGGACCTGCTGAAAACGCTCCTTGTGCCGGGTAAGGGGAGTGTTGATCAGGCCGGGGATCATGGCGTTCACGGTGATTCCAAACTTGCCCAGTTCCAGTGCGGCCGACTTCATCAGACCGATGATTCCCCACTTGGAAGCCGAGTAGGCGGCTCCGTTGAACGTTCCATGTTGTCCCTGCGTCGAAGAAGTCACGATGATGCGTCCGCCCCCGCGCTTCACCAGATGGGGCGCGAAGGCGCGAATGGAATTTGCGGTGCCTGTGAGATTTACGTCGATCTGGATGCTCCAATCGTCATCCTCCATGTCAAGTAGCGGCTTGAACGCCTGGATGCCCGCGTTCGCAAACAGGATGTCGATGCCTCCGAGGCGTCGTTCAGCCAATTCTGCTGCCTTACGGAGAGCCGTCAGATCACGCTGGTCGAGAATGGAAAACTCCCACCGGGCACCTGCCGCCTGAACGAGTTGGCCGGTTTCGTCGAGATCGCCTGGAGTTGCCGCCTCGACCCCGGAACGCACACTCACCGGCGCACAGATATCGATACCAAAAACATCCGCGCCCTCACGGGCAAATGCCACCGCCACCGCCCTCCCGATCCCCCGGGCGGCACCGGTTACGACGGCGACTTTGCCGCGAAGAGTCCCGCTTCTTTCGGGAGGCAGAACGGGTTGTGGATTTGAAAGCGATGAGTTTTTTACCATTTGTTGAACCTATTTCGAACCGTACATGAGCACAAGCACGACAAGTCCAAGACCCCGTTCGGCTACTCTGCTATTTCGGAAAAAGAAGCTGGCACTGGAGGCGGGTCGACCAGTCGGCACCGTATTGGGGAGTAGCGACGTTGTAGAAGGCCTGCACGGAGAGATTGACGGGCAGGTTGCCGAGATGGATGACTTTGCCGAAGCCTCCTCCGATGGGAACAGTCCATACGTCGCGGGAGGATGAAGCTGCCCAGTTTGCCGTGAGGATTGGCAAAGTGGTCAGGTACCAACCTCCGGGGAAGTTATAGTTGAAGACGGGCTGGAGGGTCATGAGATTTATATTTTTGTCGCCCCAACCTGCGAATGATCAGATGTTGCTCACAAGACAGTGGCTGCACTGCACCCCGCACGGTGGCATCGGAAAGCGGTTCAGGCACGACCGGCCCGAGCCTTTCTACAATAATTGCTGCTCTGTCGATTCTGCAGGCGCCGCACCTTGAGAAAGCCGCAAGGAAAGAATGGCGCGCACAATGGCCAAACTCCCTGCGAAACGCTATCCGATTGGTGCAAGGCGGGTTCACGGCCAAATGCCGGACGGCGATTTTCTGACTTTGAGCGCGATTTTGTCGTTTGCGGGGAGATCAAACGGGGAAACATTTTTGTGCCCATTGCCTGATTTCCCTGAGCAATTCAAATACCTCCAGTCGGGAACTTGACACGAACATCGTGTGCACTGCAGTTGTGTTAATGAAGAATATCACCCTCAGCGCAGATGAGGAATTGATCGAACAGGCGAGGGAGTGGGCTCGCCTGCAAAAATCCACGCTGAATTCTCTTTTTCGCCAGTGGCTATCCGACCTTGTGAAACGGAAAGACGCCGAAGAGCGTTTAAAAGCGCTGGAGTTGCGCATGAGCTACGCGCGTTCCGGAGGAAAGTTTTCCCGCGAGGAAATAAATGCCCTCGCCATCCACGCCCGATACGGCTTTCGGTATTCCGAAAGCTTGGTCGTGGCATCCGCATTGGCCGGTGGAGCCAAAACACTTTTCTCCGAAGATCTCCAACACGGGCAATCCATCGACTCCCTCACTATCCAGAATCCGTTTCTTCAGTGAGATGCGTCAACCAATCGACCGAGGAAATTGAAGCACTCCTGCGAAAGTATGCGGAAGCGATTTTAGCATTCGAGGGGGTTGAGATTGCGTTCTTTCATAGCTCACAGTAACCCGAAGACCATCCACCCCATGCACCACAAAGAAATAATCAAACATCCATTCGCCTCCCTGATTCGTCCTACACTCGGCCTGATGTTTTTCGCCATGTCAGCCGGCTGCGTTTCCACATCCACATGGGATGGTCAGGTGCAGGCGAACCGCAAGGAGCGGTTGACTCGTGGTTGCGTTTTCTACTTCGACGGAGCCGGAGGCGGCACCAAAAAGTCCAACTATGCGGGGTGAGTGGTGGAAGGAATGCTCGAGGCCGGCTACCAGGGCGGCGGGGAACTCATCTCATGGCAGACGGGGAGGGGCTTAATTGCGGATCAGGATGCCAGCGTCGCCTACAAGCGGGAGAAAGCCAAGGAAGGAGCCGCGAAGATCCTAGCCTATCAGAAAAATCACCCCGGCGAGCCAATTGGCCTTCTCGGGTTCTCAGCAGGCACGGCAGAGGCCATCTTCGCGCTTGAGGTGCTTCCTGAGGCAGCCCCGGTGGATCATGTCGTGTTATTGGGAACCTCGATCAGTGAGGACTATGACCTCACGAAGGCGCTCAAGCGGGTCAAAAACAAGCTCTACATTTTTACCTCCACGCATGACCGGATGCTCGGCATCCTGATGCCGTTCTCAGGCACTGCCGACCGGAAGTTCAATGACCCCGGAGCAGGTATCAAGGGATTCGTTCTGCCCAAAGGAGCATCAGCGGCCACACGCAAGCTCTATGCAGACAAAATTGTCACGATCCCCTACTCGAAGGATTATCGCAAGGATGGGGACAGTGGCCGCCATTTCGACAATGTGAAAAAGGAGTTCATTCGTGATGAGGTTGCTCCACTGCTCATGGGAAATTCCAAATAACAACGGGTTTAACACGGAGGCCTCCAACAAAGCTTTGCCCGTGCTTGAGTCCTCTGCTTCTCAATGAGGCACACGAAGGCCGTGAAGGTCATCCCGCTTCAGGCAAATTTTGGCTGAGAATCCCATTTTTCGCCGCGTCGCTCCGCCTATCATTTGATTGCAAGCATTCTATCATTTGATTGAACCCGGTGCCGGGCAGGTGTAGATTTTGGTCATGAAATACAGCGATGCTCCCGTCGTGCAGAGTTTGATCCCGCCAACGACCCAAGGTTTAAAACTCCACGAGGAACACGGGGAGAGCATGCCCCTTGTTGAGCAAATCCGGCATGGTCTGCCCTTTGCCGAGTTCCGCGCGCTGATCGAGTTGCTCGCAGTGCCTGAAGAAGATCTCGGGCGCCTGATTGGCATTTCTCCCGCCACGCTCAACCGCCGCAAAAAATCCCGGCGCCTTGCCATGCCCGAAAGCGAGCGGATCGTGCGTTTCGCCCGGCTTTTCGGTATCGCGATGGAAGTTTTCGGCGGCGAGGAAGCCGCCCGCGAATGGCTCAAGACGCCGAATCCCGGCACCGCCGACGAGGCCCCCCTCTCCTACGCCGACACAGAACCCGGTGCGCGCGATGTCGAAAATCTCCTCGGGCGGCTCGACCATGGCATCTTCTGAGATCTGGATTCCCGGATACCGCATCGTCTCACCGCAATGGGCCCAAGGCTCCTTTTCCGGCGAGGGCGCGGCCAAGTATGGAGGACGATGGAATCCTCCCGGCCTCCGCGTTGTCTATCTCGCGGGCAGTCGGTCGCTTGCCGCACTGGAAATGCTGATACACCTCACCAGCCCCCTCAGCCGCAGGAAGCCCTATTGCCTCGTCGAAGCGCAGATCCCTGCCGACGCGATCATCGAGGCTCCCCGCACCCATGAGCCGTCCATGACCGGAGCCCGATGGATCTCATCCGGCAAATCTCTCGTCTTGAGGGTGCCATCGGCCCTCGTGCCCCAAGAGCCAAACTACCTCCTCAATCCCAGCCACCCGCAAATGCATCGGATCCGAATCGGGAAACCTGTCGACTTCGAATTCGATCCGAGGTTGTGAGTCCTAGCGGGGCACTGCCTCAGACCATGCGAGGCATGTTTGAAAATTGCCGCCGTTCCTTGTTTGCCTCTTCAAACCCCAGTGCCTCGCTCAAGACTTTTCGCTGCGAAAAGTCCTTTAGATTCCTTGGGGGAGAAAGTAAGGCATCAGAACAAGAGCAAAACTTGAGTCAAACGCATCAACTTTGAAGGTTCAAGGAATCTAGTTCAACCGGGATCTGGCCGAGGGGGGACAGGATAGAGAGGTATTGTCGAGGATGCTTATCAACGCGGCAGGCGGGGTGGTTTGTCAGACAGGGGGAAGAGGGCGTTTTGCCGCACGGGTTCGCCGCCTTTTTCAGCGGTGTAAAAGGCCACTTTGCCATGGGGATCGACCAGGGTGGGCGCGTCGATCTCCACTTGGAAAAAGCCGACCTTGGCCCGCACCCGCGTGGCATCCCAGAAGACCGAGTTCGAACGCACGAACTTTTTGTAATCAGAAAAAATGACTGCGGTGAGCAGGATTTCGTTTCCGTTGTCGGCGAGTTTTTTCTCCGTGATTTCGCCGACGGGCATGTCGTTATAGAGCACGGGTGCACCGGGAGAAATCAGTGTCGATGGAGTGGAAAGCCGGATCTCGAAGCCGGGGGTGGCGACAAGCTTTTCGTCCTGCGTCCCGGCACCGCTGAATTCACTCACATAGCTGGTGCCATCCCCGGCCACGCAGGAGATATAGACGCCGATGACCAGGGCCTCGAGGCCG
>JBGSSC010000152.1:0-2354 GCA_041737265.1 Terrimicrobiaceae bacterium
GCTCGCCGAGCAGAAAATCGCGAAACGCCCGTGCGGCTTCAGGCTCCCTCGTTGAATTGAGGATCATGCCGCCTTGCTCGATTTTGGGGTAGGAATCGAGGGGGACTTCCCAAAAACGCCCGGCATCCTTCATCTGGGGAGCGATGGCAAGGGAGAGGGCAATCACGCCGATGTCGGCCGCGCCGCTTTGAATGAACTGAGCGGTTTGCGCGATGTTCTCCCCGAGAACCAATTTGGGTTGAGCCTTCTCGTAAACACCAAGCGTTTTCATGGCCTCGGCCGCAGCGACGCCGTAGGGAGCGTGCGCAGGATTGGCGATGGCGATCTTCTGCACGGACGGCGCGAACAGGGCTTCAATTTTCAGTTTTTCGACATCGATGGGTGACGTTTTCGGCACCCAAATCACGATGCGACCCACGGCGTAAAGGAATACCTTTCCGTCCAACGCGAGTCCCGCCTCGCTCAGTTTGCGGGGATAGGAAACATCGGCCGAAAAATAGAGATCGAAGGGAGCCTTGTTTTGAATCTGCGCGTAGAAGTTTCCTGACGACCCATAAGTGACCTTCACGCGAGTATCCGGCTGCTTCGCGTGAAACTCGGTGATCAATTCCTCCAACGCGAACTTCAGATCGGAAGCCGCGGCAACCGTCAGCTCTGCACCGAATGTCGGAAGGACAGACGTAAGCAGCAAGATGGGGAACAGATACCGAAGAAGGCGGAGCCGTTTCATAGTAATCTGGTTCTCTCGAAAAAAGCCGACATAATCAAATGGATATATCGGCAGAACATAGAGGCTTAGCCGCGTTCCACGACGCGGCCTTGATCGGTGAGAGCTTGCCTCGTTAGCAATGTTGTCAGTCGCACCTGAATCTCCGCTGTCACGGCGACCGTGATCTTTTCCAGCTCGCGATAATGGCGCAGAACCTCGCGTCCGGTTTCAGTGAGCTGGGCACCTCCGCGAGAGTTTCCTCCCCGAATTTTTCGGATGAAGGGCTCCGCGCATCCGCTGTCCATGCTCTTCGCCAACGTCCAGGCACGCATATAAGACATCCCCATCGCTTTCGCCGCCTCGCTGATGGAGCCAGTCCGATCAATCTGTTCCAGTAGATCCGCCTTGCCCGGTCCGAACGCGAGCTGCCGGCCGTAGTTGATGCGAAATCGTGGCTCTATGGACGGTGGAAATGACTTGGCGGGCATGAGATGATCGTGTCGAGAAGTTGATACTGCTGCAAGAGGATCGAGGCTTGCATCCTGAGTCTAAGCGAACTCGTCGGATAAAAAAGGCGGCCGGAAAATCCGGCCGCCGATTGAGGGGATGCCTTATTCGCTCTGCTCGGATTTCAGTTCCGCGAGCCGTTCGAAGATGAACGTGTGTGCCTGATCTGCCAGTTTCGCGACGAGCGGGAGGTCGTCGCGACCATAGCTGTCGGTGTCGTGGTAGTTCTTGGCGTCGTCCACGTAGGTCCGGGCGAAGGTCACGTTGAAGAACTTTTTCCGGTCGGCTTCGTTCTCCCACACGGCGGCTTTGATGCGACCGAGGCGGAAGGTTTTCACCGGAAGTTTGGTGGTGGCGGCGTTCTTGGGTTGCGAGGCGGGTTGAGCGGTCTTGGCGGGCATGATGTTCCTTTTTGATTTTGAGGAGCGGGATTGCTCTCTCGTCGAAGGGCGGGGGTGCCGACCGGAACGAGGGGACGGTTGGGGGGGATTCCTTTCAAGGAGGACCCAAACGCGCCCCGTCCGCGCAGCGGCGGTCCGGTGGGAGGGGCCGCCAGAGAGAGCAAGAGCGCGCCGGGAAAAAGGGACGTTCCGCCGTGGCGGACTTGCCCGCGATTGCGATAACCCCTCGCTACCGGAACGCGTTTCCGCCGGACCGCCGGTGATGCTTCGGCCTTGGCCGTCAGCCCGTGTGGGTGAATGAAACGACACGACGTTTGCAGTGACTTCGCTCGGGCGTGGACGACGACATGCCACGACACCGCCGGTCGTGATGACGGGTTCGGCGCCGACCCGATCTGGGCGTTCATCGAGGCTCGTGGAATTGAAATCCGCCGATGGCGGGAGCGAATTCGCCTCTCGGTGGCCGTCCCCGGTCGCCGTGTGTCCGCAGCCGTTGTTTGGGCTGCTGTGACTCGGCGGCATCTACCGAATTTGGTGTAGATGACCTACACCAAATTCGGAGGGTGCGCGCGGTTGAGGGGCGGTCGATGGCGCGTCGAAATGAGCCTCACCAAAGGAACATTCCCATGAAAAATAACATCGTCTTGCAATCAGCTCCAGCGTTCACGCCTGCGACACTCCCCGCAGTTGGGCGCTTTCAAATCTACCGTGAATCTCGCGGCGGAAACTTTATTCCC
>JBGSSC010000155.1:0-2376 GCA_041737265.1 Terrimicrobiaceae bacterium
TCCTCGATGGTTGCCCGGGCTCAGGATTCCAAATCCGTGTCGAACCTCCGGGTGGTAGGGAATATCCTCCGCTACTACGCGACAGAGCATAACGGCTGGATCCCGGAGCGGAGCGAAACGATTCCGCTCCCTGATGGCGGAGGAACCGTCACTGGCCTCGCCTGGCATGCACGGCTTTTCGTCGATGGGTATGTCGAAAATCGGGATGTCTTTCTCAATCCGAAGGAAAAATACAAAACGTGGAACCACTGGATCTCCGATCCAACGATCCCGATATCGTTAAAAAACTTCACCCAGGCGTGGATCCCGGTCTATGCGATGCGGCACCGTGGCAACCAGAGTGGAGGATCCATCGCTGCGGCGGGTGGCCGGCCTCCGGGTCAGGAAAACCTCATGAAACTCGAAAACCCTTCGAAGTTTTTCCTGATTGTGGAAAGCTGGCGCACCGGCAACCCAGCGTATCCCGGATTCTTCGTATCCTCAACTGCCGGTTGGTGCATCAAGCTGGACGAGCGCGGACTGGCAAACACCCTCTTCGCCGACGGTCACGTCGAGGCAAAAGACGCAGCCTACTTTCAGGGTCTGCAGAACACCCCTGAGGAGGTCACCGGTGCCGGAACCTACCACCTCTGGCCGCCCCCCTGAGTCTCATCCGGGGATGACTTCAACAAAACACCCGGCGGTGGGCTCCTCTCAGGGCATCAATGAACCGCTCCGTGTCGGGGTTATCGGAACGAGAGGTTGTGCAGAATCCCATCACAGGGCCCTGGCCTCTCTCGAAAAGGAGGGGTTCTGCACTGTGGTGGGAACATGTGATCCCGTCGCCCATGCGGGGCCGAAGCCGGACCATGTCAAAGAAGGAATCCGGATTCATGCCGACTACAAGGACCTTCTCAATGAGCTAGCCGGTCAGGTCGATTACGTTGTCGTGCCCACACCGATCCATCTCCACGCTTCAATGCACAGGGATGTGATTAATTCCGGTTTTGCCTGCTACCTGGAAAAACCCCCGACTCTCGATCACAGGGAATTCGAGGAGATGGTGCAGATCGAGGAAAAGGCACGCCATGACTCGTTCATCGGGTTCAGCCACATTTTCCGTCCGGAGTATGGCGCGCTCAAAGAGCGGATTCACAGCGGGGAATTCGGTGCGCTGACTGAAGTGAATTTTTTGGGTTTGTGGCCGCGCAGCATGGCGTATTTCCGACGGAGTGCCTCGGCGGGCAGGCTCCATTATGGGGAGCGGAGAATTCTGGATTCCTGCCTTGGCAATGCGATGGCCCATCATGTCCACACATCTCTCTTTTTGGCCGCCGGCGGCACAATGTGGAGTTGGGCGGAACCGGAGTCGGTGCGGGCCCGCCTGTTTCGTGCAAACTCCATTGAGGCACCGGATACCGTTTTTCTGGAATCCAATCTGCACGGAGGAGTCCGGCTGCGCATGGCCGCTTCCCATGCGTGTTCCAAGAGCCTCAGTTACCAGGAGATCATTTGCGAAAGAGCCCGGATCCATATCAGCTATGCCATTCCCTCAGCCATCCTCATCCAGATGGAATCCGGGAAAATCGAAACGATCCCCTTGGTTCCAAAAGATGCTTATGTTGAGAACCACCGTTGGTATACCGAATACCTCCGCGGCCTCAGAAACAGACCCTGCACAAGGCTGGGGGACTGCCGGGCGATGGTGAAACTCAATAACCTTGCCTATGTCTCCGCCAACGAGATCGACACGGTCCGGACCGATTGTCGCCGCGGATTCCTCTGCAATGGAAGCGATGGGATCATGATCCCGGGGATCGAAACGATGGGGAGGGAGTTCATTCGAACAGGTGCAGCCCCCGGGATCGGCAAGAACGACCGCGGTAATGCACCCGGGCGGCCGGTGGGTTTGAGTGAACTTGATGGCGTTGCCCAGGTGGTCTCCCGAATGGTGGAATGCGCTCCGGGATTCAGGACTCCTTCCCCCGCATGACAATCTGGGACTGGGCCATCTCCGGCACCTTCACCGGAATCCTCATTGCCCTCGTGCTCTGGTCGAGGAAATTTGTCAAAGACGTTTCCGGATTTGTGCTTGCGGTATTTTTCACTGTTGCCTGCGGTAAGGCAGGCATCGTGGTGACCGACTACGTGCAGGGTCTGATCATCATGGCCGGCCTCTTTTCCATGACGTCTGTTTGCCGCCATCTCGACCGATGACACTTACATGCTGGCGTGGTCCTCGATTATCGTGAACGACGTGATCGCTCCGCTGAAGAATTGGCGGTGCATTCGATCTCATTTACCTGTTCCGCGAGTTGGATCGCAAAGGGGTTGACAAAACGGATGACGGCAGGGTGATCTCACCCGACGAGAATCCCAACCCCTGATACCCATGGA
>JBGSSC010000168.1:0-3170 GCA_041737265.1 Terrimicrobiaceae bacterium
CACCTTGTCGAGAAACTCAGGCAGAAAACTTGCCTTCGAGCCCCGCTTCCTCACATCTAGAAGCCAATTCATATGGTTTATCCCCCCTGAAACAAACTCCAGTTCCCCGGGCTCCAGCCCGATCATCTCCGAAATCACCCCCATCGATCCCTTGACTTGATGGCAGATGCCGGCCCAGCGCAGACCGGGAATGTCACGGAGATAGGTGCAAAGAAAGGACATAGGATTGGTAAAATTCATCACCCATGCATCCGGGCAAATCGCCATGATCCTGGCAAAAAGCCCACTGAAAAGCGTGACGTTGCGCATGGCATGTGCCTGGCCGCCCGGACCGCCGTTCTCGCCCATAAATTGAAAGACCCCGTGCAGCGCCGGAATTTCCAGGTCCCGGTGCCAGTAAGGAACGCGGAGCTTTTCACAGGACACAATGACGTAGTGGCTTCCCTGAAGGGCCTCGTCCAATTGCATGCTGGAAGTAACTCTGATGCTGACGCTGCGCCCGGTTGTTAGGTTTTCTGCGCGTTTCATCGAATGCGCCAGTTTTCCATCGTCCACATCGTAAAGCATCAGTTCGCAGCCATCGAAGAGCGCATCCATAAACATGCTGTTGAGAATGGCATCGGTGAAGTGGGAGCCGCCTCCGATCATGACAATTTTCATATATAGTGGTTTTTTTGTTGAAGCCATACGGGGATCGCATATTAAACAATTAATGACAAGGGCGGAATTTTTGCTTTCTCGTAATCGGTTGTCTCTGCCCAATGAAAATGCGGAAACCGACGGTAAGGTGGGCAAAAACGAGTTCGTCCGCCGATATGGCGAGCGTTTCAAGCTCATTGCCACAGGCAGACCGGAAGTTTCGAAAGTCGGCGCACTGAAGATATGAATTCAAAATTTCGATTTTTTGATTTGGAGGGAAAGACCCTCGTCCTCACCGGCGCGACCCGGGGAATTGGGTGCGCCTTGCTCCCGATCCTGCTCGAACAGGGAATGAACCTTGTCGTCGTCGGCAGGGGCATGGACCGGATGCGGGCGCTCCGCCAGGATCTCGGTGCCGGGGAGGTGCGCATGAGGCTGTTCGAGTGTGACTTGACCGATCCTGCAGCGGTTCGCGCCGCGGCGGCGCAAATCCTCGAAAGCGGCCTGGCGCTCGATGGCATTTTCAACAACGCCGGCATCACCGTGCGGGAACATTTCTCCTGCGGCGACGACGCCTTGTGGAATCAAGTTTTTCAGGTGAACCTATTCTCGGCAGCAAGCCTGACCCGCCTGTTGCTTCCCCGTGTTCAACGCAGCCCGCAAGGCCGCATTCTTTTTACGGGCTCCGTATTGTTCGATTTGGGCGGAGCCTGCATGACCGCTTACTCCGCGACGAAAGGAGCCCTTGTCGGACTTACCCGCTCGCTGGCGCACGAGTTGAAACACTCCGCGATCACCGTAAACTGCGTGGTTCCAGGAGCCATTCATGTGGGCGACGACCCGCCCACCCCGGAGCAGATCAAGCGTTTCCGTGACTTACAGAGCGTATCCCGGCCGCTCATACCTGCAGACTTGGCGGGTCTCGTCTGCTTGCTTCTAAGCGAAGCGGGAGGTGCCATTAACGCCCAGACAATCAAGGTGGACGGCGGGCTCATTCATCCGATTGCCACACCGGAAATCCAGGGCAGGACATTGAATCCGCCCTGGCCCCTCTGAACAAAATCCTATGAACACCACCATAACGCGCATCGAAACAACCCGCACGGACCGGCAGCCCGGTCTGGTGCTTTGCCGCATTCACACCAAGGAGGGGATTGTCGGCTGCGGGGAGAGCTTTTACATTCCGAGGGCTGTGGAGGCGGTCATTCACGACTGGATGTCGCCCCGCCTTCTGGGTGCGGACGCCATGGACATTGAGGGGCATTGGAGATTTCTCTACGAGCGGGCGACAAACTTCGGCTCACGCGGAGCGGAATTGCGGGCGCTTTCCGCCGTCGATCTTGCCTTGTGGGACATCAAGGGCAAAGCCTGCGGCCAGCCGGTCTGGCAATTGCTTGGGGGAAGGACCCAGGACGGCGTGCGCATCTATACCAGCACCGGCTACGGCACCAACTTGAAACCGCGCGCCGGAGGCCGCTGGCCGGGATTCGGACAGGTGGGCGAAAAGGAGCCCCTCAACGACTACTGGAATGCCATTCATGAACCCGCCGCGTTTGCCCGGGAAATTTTGTCCGAGGGATCAGGAGCGGTGAAATTGTGGACGTTTGACTTTGCTGCCCACAAACCGAATGGCAGTATCCACATCCGCCCGGAGGATGTCGAGGAGGGCATGAAGCCATTCCGCAACCTGCGCGAGGCGGTGGGAGGGCAATTGGATCTGATTCTGGACGGACACGGATTTTTTCAACTGCCGATTGCCCTGCGAATTGCGGAGGCAATGCGGGAGGTCCGTCCGCTTTGTTTGGAAGATGTGATCCGCCCCGACTGCGTGGACACGATCCGGGATTTTCGCGACCGATGCGGTTTGCCGCTTGCCGTGAGTGAAATGCTTATTGGAATCGAGGACTATCGACTCCTTCTCGAAAAAAGAGCGGCCGACTATGTCATGATTGATCCCACGTGGGTCGGCGGGATTTCCCAAACGCTGAAAATTGCCGACCTGGCCCAGGCCTACAACATCCCCGTGATGATGCACGACTGCACCGGCCCGCTCACTCTGCTGGCAGGCATTCATGTCGGCATGGCCCGTGCCAATGTTGCCTGGCAGGAAACCATCCGCTATCTCCTGCGGGTCCGATATCCCGATCTCGTGACGGAAAACCCGGTCGTGGATAAAGGGAGAATCCGGGCTGCAAATACTCCCGGCCTTGGCACTGAGTGGCAGCCGGAATTTTTTGCCGACAGTTGCGAGGTGCAAGTCAGCAAGGCGTGATCCCTCCCCCACCTGCCCGAGGCTCCAGACATTCCTCATGGTGACGGAAAGCGGTTCCCTTCTCAGCCCGCTCAAGGAGGCACCGTTCCGCGCGCTTTGGCTGACATCGTTTTTCAATAGCATGGCCGTGGTCATGCAGGAGATCGGGGTGGCCTGGCTGATGACTTCTTTGACGCTTTCCCCGTTTCTCGTCGCGCTCGCCCCTGCCGCTCTGGCGCTGCCCTTTGTGATGTTTTCCCTGCCCGCCGCAGTGCTTGCC
>JBGSSC010000263.1:0-4281 GCA_041737265.1 Terrimicrobiaceae bacterium
AATGGGCATTGCCGTGACAAGCAGAAGAGCGGGAACAACCAGAAAGCCTCCGCCGACTCCGAAGATTCCTGAGAGGACGCCGGTGGCGGCCCCTGCTGCGAAGAGTTTTCCGGCACATGGCCAGTGGAAGCGGAGGATGCCATCCGGGTCGCGGCGGCAGGCAAAGGGAGTGAGGGGGACTTCGTTGGCAGCGCTGTTGCGCCACATATTCACTCCGATAAATACCATCAGTCCCGCAAAGAGCAGGAGAGTGAGCGTTTCGGGTAAAAGCCCGCCGATGTAGGCCCCAGCTGGTGCCCCGGCAATCCCGCCGGCGCCCAGCACAACACCCGCTCCCCACTGCACCGAACGTCTCTGGAAAACCGCCCCATAGACGGCGGTCAACCCCACGACCGCAAGCGAAACGGCAACCGCCTCGCGCAGAGGGACTCCCAGCACGAACAGCAGCAACGGTACTGCAAAAATCGAGCCTCCGCCTCCCGTGAGCCCCAGAGAGATCCCAACGATCAGCCCGCAGAGGACGGCCATCATGGGTTCAGTGCGTGATCCCCTGTTCGTTGGCTATGCGTTCACACTCGGCACACACACCATCAATATGAATGGCCTCGTAGCCTTTCGAATGCAGAAACGAGGATGCAAGCGAAGCCCGTTTGCCGCTGCCGCAATGGACATACAGTTTTCCGCCGGCCGGCACCTCGCTGAGGCGGGTCCGCAAGCGGGTGTAGGGAATGGAGATGGCTCCTTCCAGATGGCCTTCCGCAAACTCGGCGCTTGTCCGCACATCCAGGATCGTACCCTCCCCGAGGGCTTTCGATGCATCAAAATCCGGGAACATCACCCGGTCCGGAACAGCAACTTCCCCTCCGCTTTCTTTCCATTCGGAAAAGCGGATCCAGCCTTTCAAGCCATCGAGCCCGATCCGGTAAAGTTGCAGGGCCGCAAGGTCTGCGGACGCCTGATCCTCCGCCACAACGAGCATGGCCTCATTCTCAGTCACGTAGGACCCCGCACCAGCACTGAAAAACGGGCCGTGCAACGGAACGTGAATGGAGCCCGGCACATGCCCCGCGGCAAAAATTTCCCGCTCGTCGCGGCTGTCGAGAAGAACAACAGAAGCCCCGGCAAGGATGTCGCGGGCTTCACTGGTCTTGAGGTGCGGCGTTTCGGGAACTCCGCCGGTCACGCGGATTCCATCGCGGTTCACCCTTTTCATGGTTGCGAAATACGGGGGAGGTTCGGGCTGGCCGCGCAGGATTTCCCTTACAAACCCCTCCGCGTCGGTGGCGGCCTGGCGAAGCGGTTTGTTGAAACGACGCTCATAGCCGATGGTGGTCGTCGGCACGGCCCCAAGTGCCTTGCCGCATGCACTGCCCGCCCCGTGCGCCGGCAAAACCTGCACATAGTCCTCCAGAGGGGTTAAGCGTTCTTTCAAGGAGAGCTGAAGAGTCCTTGCCGAGGGCTCCATCACTCCTTTTTGACCGGCAGCAGATTCCAGGAGATCCGGGCGTCCCACATCACCGACAAACAGAAAGTCGCCTGTTACGAGTGCAATCGGCGCATCGGCCCCGCCACCAAGATCCGTGATGAGGAAACTGAGGTGCTCAGGCGTATGTCCGGGGGTGTGTATGGCTTCGATCCGGATATTTCCGACCATGAAGGTGTCGCCATCCTTGAGGAGGTAGGTGTTCCCCCGACCCTTGGTCCACTGATAGGTCCAGTCGGCCCCTCCTTCGTCCGAAAGGTAAAGTCTCACGGCGGGGTCCGCAGCGAGCTCTCCACTTCCGCTTACGAAGTCGGCGTGAATATGGGTCTCGGCGGCAGCCGTGATTCGCAGTCCGTTCCCAGCCGCCAGTTCCCGGTAGCGGGCAATATCCCGCTCGGGGTCAATCACAAGGGCTTCACCGGTGCGCTGGCAGCCGATCAGATACGCGTATTGCGCGAGATAGGGATCAAAAAGTTGTCGGAGAAACATGAGTATTAACGGTTGGGGTTCGGACTTCTCCTCACCGGGCGCAGGTGGCTCCACCTTCCGCACAGCACGTGTTGCGGCGGTTGTTCCATGGCATCCGCGCCAGCAGGAATCCCATTCCGCACCAGTCGGCGATGCCGGCGAACATCAGTCCGCACCCGACAAACCCACTCAATATAAAGAACCCCGGACTCACCAGGAAACCGAGCACCACCCCGCTCACAATAAGGAACCCCGCGGTAATTCTCACCTGGCGTTCAATCGAAATGGTCTTGCGGCCCCGGTTCACCGGCAGGTCTGCCGCATCCCATGCGTTGACCCCTCCCTCCAGAATAACCACATTCTCAATACCCGCCCCGGCGAGTTTCTCCGCGGCCTGCTTCGCCCGGTTGCCGGAACGGCAAATCAGATAACAGGCGGAGCCCCCCTCCTGCAGCTCCTTCGCCTTGAGTGCATTCAGTTCATGCAGCGGCATGAGATGGGACCCCGGAATGTGGATCTCCTCGTACTCGGCAGGCGTTCTCACATCGATCAACACCTTCGTGCCGGAGGCTTCATTCAGTTCTTTGGCTTGGATTGTTTTCATTATGGTTGTAGTTATTTTTTTAATTCGTTGTAACCTTATATCGCGATATAGTAATATGCAAGCACGAAAATCCAAAAAGCAGGATGCCGCAATGACCGATGCCCAGGTGGAGGAAGCCGCCCGTCTCTTTTCGATGCTGGCGGAGCCCGCGCGCCTGTTTTTGCTGCGTGCGCTGATGACCGGGCCGGCGAATGTCGGCCAGTTGGTGGAGCGGACGGGCATGAAGCAGGGAAACGTCTCCAAGCACCTCGGGATTCTGCTTGGGCGCCGCTTCGTTGCCAGGCGGCGGCAGGGGACCTTCGTTGTCTATGAAATTGCGGACCCGGCGCTCTTCCAGCTCTGCGAGCTCATGTGCAACCGGATTCAATCCGATGCCCTTTCGCAGGCGGGGCGTCTGGTTGTGCGGAGGAAAAATCAGGCGCAGGTGAGCGGAAACAAAACTTGACTCAATCGCGCCGTATTCCCCTTATCAGGGAAGTATGCCATCCTTTGACATTGTTTCTGAAGTGGACCGTATGGAGATCAAGAATGCGGTGGACCAGGCCAGCAGAGAACTTGCGAACCGGTTTGATTTCAAGGGGGTTCAGGCTGCGATTGAAATCGACGCCAAGACTGGTTCGATCCTGCTGTCGGTGGATGACGGTGCCCTGCTTAAGGCTCTTCGTGAGATCATGATCGGCAAGCTCGCCAAGCGCGGGATTGACCTCCGGAACGTGGACCAGAAAGACCCCGACATCTCTCCGCTCGGCCATTCGCGACAGGAACTTGCCATCAAGCAGGGACTTGAGGGCGACAAGGCCAAGGAGATCAACAAGGCAATCAAGGCCCTCGGGCTCAAGGTCCAATCGGTTTTGCAGGACCGCCAGATCCGGGTGACCGGTGGCAAGCGCGATGACCTTCAGAAGGTCATTGCCGCAATGCGCGCGGGCGACTTCGAAGTCGCGCTCGCCTTCCAGAATTTCAGGGATTAGAGCGGTTTATATAATGTCGCAGAGGCCGCCGCGATTCGCTCAAGTCCTGCGCCCAAACCGCAAGACTTTCAGAACCGATGCAGACCTCACACCTGCAACGGACGCGCCGTAGCCGATGCAAAACAACGACCGGGATTGCAACAACGGCCAGGCCTTCAAAGGACGGGAAGGCCGGAGGAACATATAAAATGGAGGCTGGGGAACTCTGAATTATGGGAAACGAAAACGCGTTTACCTCCATTTTGCGCAGCAAAATATTCTAATCCGGCGGCGCTGGCACCCGTTTCTCACCGGGTCCCCTTGCCAACAAACCCACCCTTGGCACCGGCCCCCGCCGGATTAGGAGAGATAATCGTCCAGTCCGAACTCACTGATGGCAACAATGCGGTGTTCGCTCATGGAGAGGTTTCCCGCAATGCCGGTAAGGATGGAACACGCTCCGTCCCTTTGATTGGCTTTGCGGTGGAGAGGGTCGGGGCTTCCTTTGTCGAACAAGTCGGCCAGCAGAAGGTTGTCGGCTCCGCCGTGGCCGCCCTCGCTCCTGGCTGTAATGGGCAGGCACTGGGGCTTGCCCCAATGCGGCCGGTAAAGCAGGCGGGCCGGCTCATCGACTTCGAACTCCGAAGCGCCCCGGACATTTTTGACGAAGTTATGGTCCTGATCGTCAGCGCTCACATAGCTGGTCTCGGAGACCTCGAACTCAAGCCGGCCCTGGGTGCCGTTGAACATCACCCGGTACCCTTCCCATGGCGAGT
>JBGSSC010000290.1:0-5098 GCA_041737265.1 Terrimicrobiaceae bacterium
ATCTCATTTGACTGGATGCATTTTCATAAACAAATTCGCGAACGAAACCGGTCGGGCCCACGAACTCCGAGATCAAGCCGGAACAACGCTCCGTCGTCGGTTGTCGCACCCGGTGAGCCGCCAGCGGTGGTTATATAGAAAGTGTCGAGGTTGTCACCAGCGAAGCAAAGGGAAGAAACCTTGGCCACGGGAAGCGGATGGCGGGCGCATACCGTGCCATCGGGTGCAATGTGCAGGACGCAATGCCCATCCCAACGGGCGGACCAGAGGTGTCCGTTTTCGTCGACGACCAGCCCGTCCGGGATGCCATCCATGGGCCCGGCACGGTGGACGGCCTCACGATCGCCGAGGTGGCCGGTCGGGCGATCGTAGGGGAAGCGATAGATGACACCCGCGCTGGAGTCCGTCCAATAGAGGGTCTTTCCGTCTGGCGAGAACCCCATGCCATTCGAGCACCGCGTGCCGGCGAACATCTTCGTGATTGTGCCATCGGGGTCCACCCGGTAGACCCCGCCTCCTTCGTCCGTGATGCCAATCGTCCCTGCAAAGACGCGACCCTCGGGGTCCACCATGACGTCGTTAAACCGCTCCATCCCTTCATCGGAAAATCCGCGGATGACCGCCACAGCTCCCGACGCAAGGTCCAGCCGGGCAAGATCCGAGACTCGAAAAAGCAGCAGGCATCCATCCGACTGAAGGGTGAACCCTCCCACCGGTTCTCCTTCATAAACCGTGCGGTGACTTTTCGTGGCGGGGTCATAGCGGAACAATTTTCCCGCCGGGATATCCGTCCAATAGACGGCCCGTTCGCCGGGGTGCCAGAGTGGATTTTCGCCGGTGTGGCAATGCTCGTTGGCGACGGGAGCGGGTTTCGTCATTTCGGGAAATTAGAATTTATTCCGCCTGCCGGTCAATGCCGGGAGTCCGAAGGCGCTTCGCGTGCGCCGGGGTAAGAAGGGGGATATCTCCGCTGAATGGGTAGAGCGCAGATCCATCACCGCGCACCAGGCCCGCCGCCTCGCCGGTCGCAGACAATTCCTCCGCAGTGGCACGGCGCAGGCATTGTCCTGTGACCGGGCAGCGGAGGATCTCCTCTGGAAATGGAGTCAATACTTTGGCACGGAGGGGTCCACCCGGTCCGACCACGCAAGGATGCCGCCATCGACGTTGAAAAGCTTGGAGAAGCCGGCTTTTTGGAGCTGGCGGAGCGCCTTCGCGCTGCGGACTCCGCTTTTGCAGTGAATGACGATCTCATCCGCGCTGTCGAGCTCGCTCATGCGGGAGTGAAGCTCACCAAGCGGGATGAGCCGGGCACCATCCAAGCGGGCAATATCCCACTCGAAGCGCTCGCGCACGTCCAACAAGACAAACGGCGAACCTGATTCGATCCGGGCCTTGAGTTCCTCAACAGTCATGACGGGAACCGGCGGCTCCGCGTCTTCCTCGGCCTGGGCCTGCGGGATTCCGCAAAACTGGTCGTAATCGATCAACCCGGTGATACTCGGGTTCTCGGAGCACACCGGACATCCCGGATCTTTGCGCACCTTGAACTCGCGAAAACGCATTTTCAGTGCGTCGAAATGCACCAACCGCCCGATGAGAGGCTCACCGATTCCCACAATCAACTTGACCGCCTCGATGGCCTGCATCACGCCGACAATCCCCGGAAGAACACCCAGGACCCCGCCTTCCGCACAGCTTGGTACCATCCCGGGCGGGGGCGGCTCAGGGTAGAGGCACCGGTAGCAGGGGCCTCCGAGGTGAGGGGCAAAAACCGTGCACTGACCCTCAAACCGGAAAATCGATCCGTATACGTTCGGTTTCTTCAAAAAAACGCAGACATCATTGGAGAGGTAACGGGTCGGGAAATTGTCGGTACCGTCGATGACGATGTCGTAGGGCTCCGCAATTTCCATTGCGTTGTCGCTGCGGAACATGGCGTCGTGGAGCACCACTTGAACGTTGGGATTCACCTCCTTGATCCGATCGCGGGCGCTGTTGAGTTTCTTGCGGCCAACATCCTTGGTGCCGTGAAGGATCTGCCGCTGGAGATTGGAAAAGTCCACGATGTCGAAATCCACCAACCCGATGGTGCCGATTCCCGCAGCCGCAAGGTAAAGCGCTATCGGGGAACCAAGGCCCCCTGTGCCGATGCACAGAACCTTGGCAGCCTTCAGCCGGCGCTGACCCTCCAGAGTCACCTCGGGCATGATCAGGTGGCGCGAGTAACGGGCGATTTCGTCGTTGCTGAACTCAATGGTTCCTGACCGTGAGACGGGAATGATGCTTTCCATGGTGAATGGGAACCCTAACGCCGACCATTCCACTCTGCAACCGTCCTGTCGCCCCGGATTCTTTGAAAAGTGGAATCGGGTGCCTTTGAGCCAGGGCTTCCCGCTTGTTCATTGGAACCTTCCCCAGCCAGTCTTTTTCGGTATCGTTGGTGCCTGCCCCCACCCAACCCGCATGATCCGATTTCTAAATCATCCCGCTCTCCGGTGGCGGACCGCCCTCCTCTCCCTCGCCGGACTGCTCTCGCTTTACCTGATTTTTTCGGCCAAACCATGGACGATCGATCTGGTTTCGAGACACCGGGTCGGGAACTTCTGGGCCGTTTATTCGTGGTACGCGGCCGGGATGGGGATCCTGGTCTCCACCGGTCTGGCGGCCATCGCTCCCTGGTGGGCAGGCCGGGCCGTGCAATCAAGCGACCGGGCACCATCCGTCCCGCGGTTTTTCTGGTTGGCCGTGGTCATGGCAATGGGGGTGGCGGCGTTTTTCTCGGTGCCGAGGATGACATTTGGTCTGTGGGACGACGAGGAACTCAATGTTCGCAAGTCCATCCTCGGGAAGTTCAAACAGCAGGAACCCGGTGGACCGGCATCGTTCCAGCCATTGAAGTGGCAGGACACCCTACTGGAATACAGGGAGCCGAACAACCACGTGCTCAACAGCCTCCTCGCAAGGGGCTGCCATGAAATCTGGCGGGCAGCTGCCAAGCCGGGAGGTCTGCCCTTCACCGAATGGGCCCTGCGTGTGCCCGCATTTGTCGCCGGTGTCTGCTCCGTTGCAACGCTGGCCTGGATGCTGCTGGTCTTTGGAATGCCCCGTGCGGCCGTTGTTGCCGCCTTTCTGGCGGCCCTGCATCCCTGGTTTGTGCGGTACACCTCCGAGTGCCGGGGATATGCATTCGCGCTGCTGCTGGTGCCTCTGATTTTTGGCCTCTGGCACAGGGCGGTCTTCCGCGGGAGATGGAAGTGGTGGGCCGCATTGGCTGCGGCACAGTTCGCGATGATCTATGCCTATCCGGGCACCCTCTTTGTTCTGGTTGCACTCAATCTGGTGGCACTCCCCGTGCTCTATTATCAACATGGCGCGGCGCAGCCCTTTGTGGCTCAAAGCGGGCGGTGGTTTTGCGTCAATGCGCTGGTTGCGATCCCGGCTTTGATCCTTCTGCTGCCGCTTCTTGCGCAGGTCGGCCCCTATATCAAAGGCCAATCCGAACAGGGCTTTGTGATGGGAGGCCAGTGGATTTGGAATGAATTGCATTACTTCCTTGGAGGTGTTGCCTGGTCGAGGAACAGCACCGCCCAAGCCGCCTATCCGGAAGTGGTGTTCCAGCTCGGAGATTGGCTTTGGTTGTATTTTGCCATGATGGCCGTGGTTGCTGCTTTTCTCCTGGCGGGGATTGTGCGGTTCGCACGCATGGGACCCATGGGATGGAGCATCCTGATAACAGTGTTTGTGCCTCCCCTGCTGACTTATGGATTCTCGGTGATCAAAACCCAGATCATTTACGAAGCCTATATCATCTATGCCCTTCCCGGCTTGATCGCCTTGGTTGCTGCGGGTTCGACGAAGCTTGTTGATACTGTTCCCGGGATGAAGACCCGCCCTGTGGCAGCCAACGCCCTGCTCGTTGTGCTGGTGCTGGCCTATGCGGGCCTCACGCATCAGACCCGGAGTTGGCTGAGTGCCAACCCCCTTCAACAGCTTCCCGAATCTGTTCTGGCAACCAGAGGATCCCTGGATCCATGGAACCCTTCCCAGCAAGGAGTCCTCACGGCCAGCTTTTGTATTCCACCCTATCTCTACGATCCCCATATGGTTCGCCTCGACCGCACGGCAGAGCTTGTGGATCTGATCAAAAGCGCCGAATCTTCAGGCAAACCTCTCTTTGTGAATATCGGTATGCCATGGGCCGCGAGCCAGTACAGCCCCGGGATGTGGGCGCTGGTTAATGATTCCGACCTCTTTGAGGCTCCCGTTCGCTTTGCCGGATGGGACCCCGGCCTGGACCGGCTCGTTTTTGCACTCAAGCCCGGGGCATCCAACGGGTATGATTTTTCTCCGGCAATGCGGACAGACCGATGAGTCCCCGCCTGATCCTCCTTTCCTACCGCAACCTTCCGCCCGCGGGGAAGGCAAGGCTGTGGCTGGGGCTGACTGCCTGCATACTGGTCGGCGTGCTGATTTTTGGTGGCAAACCATGGGATGTCGATCTGACTTCGGCCAAGAGGCTCAAGCCCGGCGACTACGTGAAGCTTTGGACATGGCCCGCCGGCTGGCTCAACCTTTTCCTTGTCGGAGTTTTATTCGCCTCTGCAAAATTCTGGGCCCTGCCGGTCCGCTCGATACCGCACCTTCCTTTCAAGGGGCCGATTCCCCGTTGGTTTTGGCCCTTGGTGGGCGGGGCAGCCTTTTTTCTGGCCATCTGCGCGTGGCCGCGGCTCGGGCACAGCCTCTGGCATGATGAAGCCAGCCGCACCAAAAGCACAATGGTGGGCACTTTCAGTGAAAAAGATGACGGGACGTTCAAGTTCAAGAAAATCAAGTGGAGCGATGCGCTCTACGATTCGCGCCTTCCCAATCATGTTTTACAAAGTGCTCTAAGCAAGGCATCCAACGACATCTGGCGTCAGCTCCAAGGGGCTGGTGATCTCCCGTTCAACGAGGCAGCGCTTAGGGTGCCGTCATTCATAGCCGGGCTTTCCGGAGTTGTTCTCCTTGCGCTTTTGCTTGCCAGGCTGGGGAGTCCTTTGGCAGGGGTCCTTGCCGCCTGGATTCTGGCATTGCATCCGTGGTATTTGCGCTATGC
>JBGSSC010000336.1:0-4815 GCA_041737265.1 Terrimicrobiaceae bacterium
CAAAGAGCCGGGATGTGCGCAACTCCGAGAGGAACGCACGGCGGTCCAGCCAATCGTCGCCGGAGAATGCGGAGCCGGGCAGTGCCTCGACCTTGGCCAGCGTGGCAGCATCCGCCGCGGCCTGCCCGCGGTGAACGTCCGGCGAGTTTTTGCCAAGCCGGGAGTTAAAATCAGCGAGTCCGAGCGCACTGGCCCGTTCGGGGTACCGCTCCCAGGATTCCGCAAGGTGGGCTTTCGCAATCGCCTCGAAAGCAGCGGGCGCTGACGTCTTCAAGGGGCCCCGGCGCCGATACGGATTTTACCTGCGGCATCGACCGGCGCAAAAGCCACTGCAATGGCATCGTTTGCAAGTGAGCTCATCTTTTCAACCTGCGCGGCGGTGGGAGCTGAGCCTGCGGATTCGGCAGCAACATCGCGGATCTCTGTGATGCGGGCCGTGAGGGTTTCGGCGAATTCGGTTTTCTTGAGGCGCGGATGCAGGGTGCTGAGTCTGTCGAGGTAGTAATCGACGATTTCGGCTTTTCCCAAAATCCGGGCCCGTTCCGGGGCGTAGTTGGCTTTGCAGCTTGCGGCCGCCAATTGGAATCCGCGGAGCCACCCTCCCAGGCTGATCATGTGGGCCATCTCCTCGTCCCGGAGGTCCATCATGGATTTTTCGACGTCTTCCTGGGTGCGGATCAATTCGGACCGCATGCCCGCCCAGTCGCCTTTCTCGGTGAGTTCGAAGAGGCTCTTGCTCCGTTTGGTGAGGCGGTCGCCGACGCCCAGGGCCCGGGACTGACGGATGAGTGCCTTGCCGACCTCCTGCACATCCTGCGGACGCTCGGCGATTGTGAGCATGAAGCCGTCAGCGACCAGAGATCCGAAGTGGAGGGCCGTCTGCATCCGGTTTTCGTAGATGGCCTCGCGGTTGTTGGCAGCGATGATCTCGTAGGGAACCGGACGAAAGGCACCAAGCTCCTCAAGAACCGAACGGATGGAGGGCGGTGTAATATCGTTCACACCCAATTCATTCCGCATGTGTTCTTCCGAGGATTCGCGCAACTCGCGCTCAAACCGCTGCTCTTCCGTCTCGGCTTGTGCCGGAGGGAGCCCTCCCCACCCGAGCGCGGCACTCAATACAGCCCGCACAACCCAAGTTCGAATCACCTTCATTACGAAAACTGATCTACTCCTTCCGTTGCACTCGAACAAGTCCATAGTGGCTAGCAGGCTGTCGGACTTGTGAAAGGCCGACAAATGTTTTGCTCCAAGTCATGAGAGTATGGCAGCCCGCTTACCCGACATCCTGCTATAAATTCCGCTTCGCGGAAGGGAAATCCCGCCTATCGGAACCCCGTGAGGATTTTCCGCAACGATGCGTTGAATAATGGGCGGGGTCGGCGAACCCGCCATACCGGTGTGGGTATGTGGTTTCTACCACGGTGGCTCCCCTTGCCCACAACCCCTCCCTCGGCACCGGCTCCCGCCGGATTTAGAAGATCGGAATCCGATGCCGGGTGGCGGTCGTAGTTTCTGAGTGAACAAAATACTTATCACGGGTGCCTCGAGCGGTATTGGTGCCGCACTGGCTCTCAAACTTTCCCTCCGCGGCGATGCGCTCGCACTGGCGGGGAGGTCGGAGAGCAAGCTGACCGCGCTTGGTCTCCACGCCATCCTCCTGCCGGGAGATTTGACCGTGCCGGCGGTCGCCGAAAAAACCGTCCAATCCGCCGCAGACTCGTTGGGTGGGTTGGATGCGGTGGTTCATTGCGCGGGCATCGGACTCATCAAGCCGGCTCTCGATACAACCGATGCGGAGTTTACCAAGGTAATGAATGTGAACACCCGAAGCACCTTCCTTGTCGCGCAGGCCGCAAGCCGGATCATGGCAGCACAAAAGCGGGGCCTGTTTATCACGATTCCCGGCATCCTTGGCAAAGCCCCCATGAAAAATGCGGCAGCCTACTGCGCCAGCAAGTATGCGGTCACCGGCCTCATCAAGTGCTTCGCACAGGAATTCGCACGTTACGGTGTGCGATATTCCCTTTTCCACCTCGGAGGGGTTGATTCCCCGTTTTGGGATGGCCTCGGCACTTCGTTTCAGAGGGAGAAAATGATTCCGCTGGCCACGGCTGCCGATCTGGTCCTCCAGGCGATTGACGCTCCGGCCCATCTTGTCTTGAGCGAAATCGTCATGCAGCCTGAAAGTCATCAACTCTAATCCGGCGGTGTCGGTGGGGAGGGGGGTGTGGGGGCAAAAGGTCCTTTGGAGAGAGGGGATGTCAGCGCCGCCGGATTAGGCTATTTTGCTGCGCAAAATTTGGGTAAAAGCAGCTGTGATTCCTTGAATTTCCGAATATGAAGCATTTGAATCAAGTTTTGCATTCCCTCTGCTTACCCACTTTCTCCCCTAAGGAATTTCTGGACTTTTCGCAGCGAAAAGTCTTTCAGCGAGGCACTGGGAGTTGAAGATGCAAACAGCCGATAGCGGAAGTCATAAAACAAGCCTTGCATGGTCTGAGGCAGTGCCTCGCTAGATGAACACTTACGATATTGCGATTATTGGTGCCGGGGTTGCGGGCCTGGCGGCTGCAAAGCAGCTTCAGTTGGAGGGGGTTTCGACTGTGGTGCTTGAAAAAAGCCGGGGTCTGGGTGGACGCGCTGCAACACGGCGTCTGAATGGGCGTCTGGCAGACCATGGGGCTCAATTTTTTACAGCGCGGTCCCTGGATTTTCGGGCTCAGGTGGAGGGTTGGTGTGCCACAGGGCTTTGTCGGGAATGGACGCGGGGGATTCCGGAATGGCGTGATGGGCAAACCATCGATGCGGGTGATGGTCATCCGCGATTCATCTGCCCGGGCGGCATGACCTCTTTGGCCAAAGAGGAGGCGTCAGGCCTGGTAGTGCGGCGGGAGACAAAAGTGGTTTCCGTCGAGCCGGCGGGGTCCGGCTTTCTTGTTGTTTGTGATTCCGGATTGAGGATTCTGTCACGGGCGGTATTGAGCACGGCTCCCGGCCCTCAAACTCTGGACATTGTCCGGGGGTGTTGCGATGCCGCTGAGGTGCTTTCCGCTTTGCGTTACTCGCCCTGCTTCAGCGCCATCTTTGATGTGCCGGATTTTCATCCTTCCTGGCCCGCACTCAGACTGCACGATGATGTTCTTTCATGGGTCGCCGCCGACAATACGCGGAGGGTGCCACCGGTCTCAGGCAATCTCTTCGTGCTTCACTCGTCACCGGCGTTTGGCAGCGCACATTTGGAGGAGTCTCCCGTGGAAGTTGCCGAACGCTTGCGCATCCGGTCCCTGAGCATCCTTGGCTCTGCATTCGAAAGCGCAATTCTTCTCCACGCCCACCGCTGGCGCTATGCCCGCGTGATGAATCCAATCGAAGCCGATTTCCTCAACCTCGGGCCTATGATCGCATTTGCAGGAGACGCATTCCGCCTCGGAAACATCGAGTCGGCATGGCGATCCGGCCAACTGGCCGCACTAAGTCTTCGGGCGTCGCTGAAGAGCGGGATTTAGGATAATTTCGTAGCCGCCGTCGTGAGACGGTGGCTTCCGCCATTTCGTCGGGATAATCCCACCACGCCCTCACGGGCGCGGCTCTTCTGAAGTCGCTTTAGAGATCCAGGACGAGGTCGTCTTCAGCCAGGTAGACAATATCCGTTCCCCCGAGTTGGGATTCGAGGGTGTCACGGATTTCCTCCCTCCGCTCGAGGTAGGTTTCCGCGATGTGCGTGAGGACCAGCACGCCGAGAGTTGACGGCTGAAGTGTTCTGGCGAGTGCCTCGGGATTAATGTGGGCAAGTTCGCAAATGAGGACGTCGGCCGGTGCTGCTAGAAGGATGTCTAAATCCGATGCGCTGCCGATGTCGCCGGAATAGAGGATTCTCTTTCCCCCGATGTGCAGGTCGAGAGATACCGAAGTGCCCGATGGTGAAAGGTGGCTGGTCGGCCGGGGGATTACGGTCAGCGGGCCGAAGTCTCGTGCGACGCCATCGCACCAGTTCGATATTTCGATTCCGAAATCGGCTTGCTTCGGCAACAGGCTCAAAATGAATTCGCACCACGCCGCAAGGGGCCCGGCCACACTCCCCGGCATCGCCACCGGCAAAGGAGTTTCCCTTCCATCACCCCATGCCGCCTGCAGCAGGAGGGGGAGCCCGCCCACATGATCGGCGTGTCCGTGCGTGAGCAATACCGCCTCAAGATCGCCCGGACGCTCCCCGAGTTCCCGCATCCGCTGCGCGCAGGGCTCGCCGGCATCGAGCAGAAAACGGGACGCCCCCGAACGCAGCAGGATGCTTGCCTGAAAACGTTCCGCCGAAACATTCCCATGCCCCGTGCCCAAAAATGTAATCGAAGTGCCCATCCATCAATTATCGCGGACGAACCCCTCGATGACCAGCACTAGCAGGCTGTCGGACTAGATTCCTTGAATTCTCGAATTGGATGCATTTGAGTCAAGTTTTGCATTTGTTCTGCTACCTCACTTTCTCCCCCAAGGAATCTAAATGACTTTTCGCAGCGAAAAGTCTTCAGCGAGGCACTGGGAGTTGATGCTGAAAACAACCGAGGACGGGAGTTTTAAACATGTCTTGCTTGGTCTGAGGCAGTGCCTTGCTAGTGAAATTTCGACACTTACTTTTTCCAAGTCATGAGATTATGGCTGCTTGCACGGGGTGGCAAAAAAGGGTTGGCTCCCGTCGATGAAACCTCACGACGGCGAACCGGCGGATACCGCTTCGCGGCGGCCGCTCAAATCGCGCTCCACAGCGTGGGCGGCTGCGCTGGCCGGATTTCTCACCCGGGCCGGGGTGGCACCGAA
>JBGSSC010000342.1:0-4393 GCA_041737265.1 Terrimicrobiaceae bacterium
GGCTCGGCGAGCCATCCCTACCATGAGGGAGGTTCGCCGAGACCGTCGTGAGATGCCGCTTGCTGTCAGATCTTCACGCTCTGGAGAGAGCGCAGGGTCTGGCGGACTTGGTGGATTTCCTTCTCCCCGGCTTTCTGTTCCCGGACCGACTGCTTGAGCAGGGTCGTGAGTTCAGTGAGACCGACGAGGGCTTCGCGGAAGGTGGCCTTGAAGCCGTCGAGTTTTTCGATGGCGGCTTCGATGGCTGGTTTTTCCGTGGCCGGAGGGACCGGCGTTGTGGAGCGCGGGGCTCCGTTGATGTGGGGCGAGGCCCCGTTGGTGTGTCCGTTGGTTTCGGTCATGGTGCTTTCTGGTTGTGGCTCCGAAGGAGCCGGGTTGTTGGTTGGTTCTGCTGGGGCTTGCGGTGTACAGGGGGCAGGCGTGGAGGTTCGAAGCGGCATCGCAACGAGCTGGCGGCCATCCCGGCTGAACCGGATTGCTGACATCTCATCGATGAACTGGACTCTTGTGAGTCCGAACCGCAGGGCCTTGGCGACGTAATCCCGGTTCACTGTGATTGTGATGTCCGGACCGCTGATCTTCTGTGCGGTGACGCTGATCGACTCGGGGGGGTGCGCCTCCGGGACCGATCCATAGACGGAGCATTTGCGGTCCTCCACGTGGATGGTCATCGGCTGGTTGGGGAGGCCATCCCCAGGCAGTTTCACGATGACGTCCCGCTGGGCTGCCGCGCCTTCCTCCCCAAACTCGATTTCGGTCTTGAATGCGGACGGGTCGGGAATGACCTGCCGGTAGTTGGGGAAGGTGCCGTCGATGAGCGTCGTAATGATGCTCCACCGCTGGCTCGCGATACGAATCCACGCCTGCTCGGATTCACTGGCCGGGGAGGCGGGTTTGACGCTGAGGCTCCAACTGCCATCGGTTTGAAACGGTCGCCAGGCCAGGAACTTCCTTGCCGGGATGATGACCGATTTCGCGATTGGCAACTGGAAGGAGTTGGCGGCGTAGAGGTGCCTGCCATCGGTGCCCACGACGTGGTGGCCGTGTCGGTCCGAGACATCCACATACGCTCCTTGAAGAACGTAACGGGTTTGATCGTTTGACGAGCACTGGAGCGCGTTGAGCAGAGACTCGCGGAAGCCGTCCTCAAGTGGGATTCCATCGGCCTCAATGAAGGGCACGGTCGGAAACTCATCATCGGGGAAGGTCGACACCCGCACAGTGATTTGTTGGCTGCCGACCGGATACGAAATGCACGCATCAGCCTCCGGGGTGGTTCCGAGGTGAAGGCTCACGCTGTTGGGCAAGGTCTTCACGATGCGGACGAGGTCGGCCAAGGGCAGGATCACCGATTGCGGTTCGCCCGGACTGGGCTGGTCGAGGGTGGCGGTGATGTAGGAGTCCAAGTCGGTTCCCGTGAGGGTGACGCGGCCTTCAGGGCTCCGGATGATTTTGACTGCACCGAGAACGGGCAGCCGGGCAGTCCTCGGAATGACTTTGCCGAGGCCTGCGAGTGCCGGTCTGAGTTCGCCGACCGGCAGGGCGATGGGTGTGTTTTGCATATTGTCTTTCTTGGAATGCGAAAGGACCCGGTTTGTTGCCGGGTCCTTCGCGGGGTGTTGGTTACGGGAGTTCGAAGTCGTGTTGGTTCATCTCCTCGCGGAGAAGTTTGAACTCGGCTGCGTCCGTGGATTGGGAATCGGGGTCATCAAGCCGGAGCTCGATTACCTCGAAGTTGAGTGTTTTTGGCAGGAGCAGGTGAACCGCTCCGTTGGTGACATCGGTGCAGAGGTAAATGCGGTTGGCGTCGAGGTGCATGAGGGTTTTGTTTCCGAACCGGGGAGCCATCCCGGTGCTTTTTGAAATATCCCGATGGTCCGGGAGGGGCCGTCACTCGTGGCGTTCCTCGTAATCGTCCTGACAGCACTCACACCGGAAGATCGATGCCTCGGGGACTTCCCGATTGGCTGCCACGATGTGGAGGTATTCGCCTTCGAGGACTTGCTTGCCAGTAATGGCGTCGCCGCAATCGCAGCAACGGAATGACATCTCTGGTTGTACGCCTGCTTTGCCGAGGACGCTCATGGCTCCCTGCGGAACTTGAGCTGAGCGCGGGTGCATTCCACGGCGGTGATGTCGTCTCTTACCCCCAGATAAACCGGTTGGAAGAGACTTCCGCTTCCCGGGCTCGCATAGAGATACCGAATCTCGATCAAATCCCCGACTTGGGGAATCGACTGGTCCGCGGGGATCGTCACGTTGCCGCATGGGACGAGCCGGGCACTTTCCCAGACCGCCATCTGTACGCTCCGCTTGGCGTTGACAGCGCCGACGACTACCGAGGCGGTTTCGACGAACTTGTATTTGAACTGGTCGCCGCCGGAGTTCGGTCGTCCCGGTGAATGCGGGGCGGCAATCCGCTTGAAGACAACCCCTTCGGAATTGGCGTCGCGGAATTGATCAAACGAGCGCATTTTGGCCTCTTTGCCGCTGACGGTGGCAACCCACTGGATCGCCGATTGATCTCCACTGCCGAGCAGCCTCAGCAATTTCCCGAGGCGGTCCCGGTAGGGGACAGCCCGCAGGTCACCGCACTCCACCTCCAAGAGGTCGAAGACGTGCAGGGTGTCCCCCACGGCCTCGCCATCCAGAAGGAAGTTGTGGGACAACGCGGCTGCGGCTGCCCGGATGGATTCCGGGAACCCGCATTCGATGCCCCGGCGGTTGATGCCTATCAACTCGGACCCCTGCTTGCGCAAGAGCAGACGTTTGCCGTCGTGCTTGGGCTGGAGGTAGTAGGCGTTGTCGGCAAGAAGTGCTCCGGGATCATCGACGGCGTTGAGGAGCTGGGGACGGATATCCGTCACCTTCCGGCTGCCGGTGACGTAGCCTTGGCTGTCGGCCGCAAGGATATACCCCTTGGCCAGTTTCTCTTTGACCACGCGGTCGTAGGTCTTCTGCGCGGCTTCGAAATCCAGCGGGTTGGCGGTTTTGGTTCCGGTGTTGAGTGTGGAGCCGCTGCGCCCGAAGGCGAAGTTGACGACGTAGAGGCCGTCACGGGGTTCGATGGCGACCCGGTAAACTTTGTTCGAGCGCTCATCGCGGTAATGAAGTGTTGTGTGCATAGTTTTCTTGGTTGAAATGAAAAAGGCCGGGAGCGTTGTGCCCCCGGCCTTTTGGTTGATGGGTTTAACGGGGCCTGCGCATCCACAGCCAGGCAACCAGGGCGATGAACGCCAAGGCGACCAGGGGCAGAAGCAACGGCCCTATGGCCTCCAAACCGACCCGAACGCACAGAAGTACGAACAGAATCGGCAAGAGGATGGCGGCTAGTTCACTGAGGTTCTTCATCGGACTCCTTTCGTTTCGAGGGTTTCAGGCGGCTGAGTGGCTTAGCGAGAACGCGGATAAATGCGGCCAGCACGATGCCCAGCCCGATAACGGCCAAGCCCTTGCCAACCGGTGACATGTCCGGGCCTCCGGTGGCCTGACACCCGCTGAGAGCGGGCAGCAGAAAGAGCGCAGCGGAAGCCACGATGGCGGCGGCGAATTTGGTATTCATGCTGCCAACCTCCTTTCGGAGTGGAGGACGCTCGGTCCAGCCCACGCACGGCATTCGTTGAAGAACTCGCAGGCCGCACACTGCAAGCCCGGAGAGGGCACGTAGTCCTCCCTCTCGACTCCGTCCACGAAGGACTCGATCTGGCGGAAGAGCTTTGCGTGTTGGATCTCCGTTGTCGCCGGAGCCTCGCTCACGACGAGTCTGGGCGTTTTGGTTTTGATTAGGTGATGAAGCTCGAATCCCGCTTCCTTTCTTCCTGTGGCCTCTTGGTAGAGAACGCCGTAGGTGGTGAGCTGGGTTTCGTTGCGGTGGATTACCTGCTCGGCATTGGGAGTGGCCGCACTGGTCTTGAAATCAACAATCCGCCCTCCCGGACGCACCAAGTCGATGATGCCCAGCAGGGTTGGTAGCCCGTGCCTGGCCAGATCGGCCTCGACACGAACCTCTACCGCCTCGGGTTTTTCCTCGGCCGGGATCGGGGTGTCGCGCAGATACATCTCCACGAGACCCCAGGCCTTTTCCTGCTGTTCGTCTTCATCGGCCTCCCAGGCGACGGGCTCCTCTTCCTGGCTGGTGATCCAGTTCATGAGGAACCCCTCACGCAGGGCCGTGGCGTTGTGTTCCTGCCCCCGCCAGCGGGCCGTGCTCCACTGTTGAAGTGCAGCATGAACCGCCTTGCCCACGAAGAGCGCGGCGGTGGCTGGCTTGACCAGCCTCAACACATACCTGAAGAAGAACCGCATGCGGCAGGAGTGGAAGCAGTTGAGGCGCGATGCGGAGACCACGCTGGTGAGGTCATCCGCCGGGGCCGTGGTCCTTGCTGGAGGTATG
>JBGSSC010000365.1:0-2657 GCA_041737265.1 Terrimicrobiaceae bacterium
CATGGGATACCGGCCACCTGCGGCTGCACCGGGTCCAGACTGAAATCGCCTGCGGAAGCCTCGAAGGAGGCTTTGCTCTCGGCTGCACCGGCTTTCCAACCTCATTGCAAGCCTCAGGGGCGCTACCGTCGGAAGCTGTCGCAAAAAGCCCGCTGGGAATCAGTGTAATCAGGGATCTGACAGGGGGCGCGACTCCCTTGGTGACGCGGCCGGAACCCTGCACTCATTTGATCCATCCCCTGACACTTCTTCCCATGCTTGAAAGAGCGCATGCCGCAGACGGGAAATGCTGGCTCGCCACGCTTGTCCTGCACAGCAGCGAGATCGAAACCGGAGAACGATTCTGGAATAACATCGAGGCCATCACAATTGGGACGTCCAGCGGGAGACTCACTGTCATGAAGCATTCCCGTACGGTTTTCGAAGCGCAGCCGTTGGCACATTCTCCTGATTCGGACAAGCTGCTAAAAGTCCGCTGACTCGTTTTATATCCCAATGAGGCCTGCGAGCTCCGATTTGATCGAGCCCTTGGAATCGCGTTCCGCTCCGACTTGGTTCCTCGCCATTTTGCGCAGCAAAATCTTCTAATCCGGCGGCGGAGTGCTGCAACGGATGAAAAGCAACGGCCAGGCTTTCAACCCCTTTCGCACGGGGTGCCCTTGCCCACAAGCCCGCCCTTGGCACCGGCTTGCGCCGGATTAGGGGGGCTATTTCGTGCCGAGGCCGAGGTTTTGGTAGATCGTGCGGGTGGCGTCGGATTGGTTGAGGGTATAGAAATGGATGCCTGCGACCCCATGGTGCAAGAGGTCGGCGCATTGCTCGGTGGCGTAGTGGATTCCGACGCGCCGGACAGCATCGGCATCTTCCCCGGCGCGGGCGAGCGCTTTAAGAAGTCGCGCCGGAAACCGCGAACCTCCCGAAAGCTCTGCCATGCGGCGGAGGCCGGTGAGACTCGTGGCCGGCATGATACCGGCAATTATCGGCACATGGATTCCAACTATGGCACACCTCTCGCGGAAATCGTAAAAGTCGTGGTTGTCAAAAAAGAGTTGGGTGCAAATGTAGTCAGCACCGGCATCCACTTTGGATTTCAGGTGGTCCATCTCCTCGAGGCGGTTGGGCGTGGCCGGATGGCCTTCCGGGAACCCGGCGACTCCTATGCCGAAGCCCCGTGGATCCGGGTGAGCGCCGGTCGCATTGAACGCCCGGATCGCGCTTACCAAATCCGCTGCGAAGGGGAAGGCGTCCTTGGAGTGGTCGTGGTCGGTGACTCCCCGTGGGGGATCCCCCCGCAGAGCAAGCAGGTTACCGACGCCCGCTGCGGCATAGCGGGCAAGGATTTCCCGGATATCATCCTCTGCGTGGCCGATGCACGTGAGGTGGGGGATCGGGTCGAGTGCCGTGGTGGTTTTAAGCCGCACGACGAGATCATGCGTCCGCTCGCGGGTGGAGCCACCCGCCCCATAGGTTACGCTGACAAAGGATGGCGCCAGGGGCTCAAGCTGCACGATCGTTTCAAAGAGAGCCTCCGTGCTTTCGGCAGTCTTGGGCGGAAAAAACTCAAAGGAGAACGAAGTTTTGCCGGGACCGAGGATGTCACTGATATGCATGGGGTGGTGGTCAGTTAGCGGCGGGAGAAGGGATTCGTCCAGCATTTCCCGGCAAGGGAGATTGCAGGGACCCCAGCGCGGCGGCGACCGGGATCTCCATGCGGGTGCGCTCACGGAAGACGCTTACGTTGCGATAGCCGAGGCTTTGGAGCAGTCGGAGGGCTTCGGGGAACTGGTCGGCAACGCGGGCCGGGCGGTGAGCGTCTGCTCCAAGCACGACCGGGATTCCACGAATGAGCATTTCTGAAAGGATGCGCGGGGCGGGGTTCATTTCGGGAAGACGTTTGCCCAGGCCGGAGGTGTTAAGCTCCATTGCGCAGCCTGTTGCCGCGATGCGGTCGAGGCATTCAGCGATATGGGGCATGAGCGAATCCAGATCCCATTCGTCGGGAAATTCATTTTTGATGAGGTCCGGATGGGCGAGGGTGTCAAAGAGCCCGGTTTCTGCGGCCTCGGCAAGGTGGGTGAAATAGAGTTGTTGGTATGCGAACCTGTCTCCGGTGAAGAACCGCTTGCGGAATTCCGGAACGAAGGGGTGGACCGACCCGAGCACGTGATGAAAATCAGCCCGCCGGTGCAGATCTTCGAGCCACTTTTCCATCCCGGGCACGTAATCACTCTCCAAACCGGGCAACACTTCCAGCGTGTCTGCCCAGGTTTCCGCCGCGGCATCAATCATCTCCAGATAGAAGGGAAGTTCCTCAGGGGCCATCCGCACGTTGGCCGAATACCCGCCCGGCATCGGCGAATGGCAGGTCACAATAATCCCTCGCAACCCCTTTTCGGCCGCCACCGCCGCATAGTCACCCGGCAACCCCTCCGCGTGTTTGCACAGGGGTGTGTGCATGTGGGATTCAAAAAGCAGGGGGACCGGATTCGCGTCGGTGGGACTCATGGGCAGTTTTCCAGGGAGTCAGCGGGCAGCCGCGGGTTCCGGTTGTTCCGGCACAACCACGGGAGCGGCTTGGATTGGGGCCACCTTCCAGAACATTGGGAGAAATTTCTGCCAGTCCGCCAGAACTTCGCCGGCAAGCGGGCTGCCGGTGG
>JBGSSC010000382.1:0-3367 GCA_041737265.1 Terrimicrobiaceae bacterium
AAGCTCTCCTGCGCAGTGCCGAAGCGCGAACCCCGGAAGAACTCCTCGCCGCTATCGGCAACGCCTTGGCCAAAGTCACACCCAAAGACGCCTTCAATTGGTTCGTCTCATGCGGCTATAGCTTTTGTTGAATTGCTCTAATTGGGGCAATAGGTGCCGGGCCAATGGCCCCGGCAAACGCCCGCCGCGCGGGCGCAGGATTTTGGGAAGAGGAGCCCAAGATCACTGCGTGATCTTTAGCCAGCGGACAGATTCGATCTCCCAAGCTGGCTTGGAGAGTCGACACTGCCCGCTGGACCGCCAAACCGGCGCAGCCGGTTCCCGCCTCCTCTTCCTCTGCCGCCCATTGGCGGCAGAAAATATTTCTTTCATCAGTGGTTAAAGCCATCGAACCACTGCCCGCCGGCTCGTCCGCCGGAGCTTCAGCGTAGGAGGACACGTCCCGCCATAGGCCTTGCGGAGGCGGAAGGCGGCTTGACCATTGTCTATCGCTTTTTCAGGTTAAAGGCGGGCTAAGCACACTGTTTTCGGAGGATCCGAGAATATCATTGTCGGCATTCTTCGTGTTCATTCGTCCCATTCGTGGTTGAAAATTTTCCCGTTTGGACATCCTGGCCATAACGGTCTCATTTGCTTTCCCGGCGGATCAGGATGTCTGAAATTCAGGAGAAAACCTCGCCCCACTCCCCATTGAGCTGTCAGACCGCTACTTTGCGGCTTCGGTGAGGCGTTTCTTCGCCTCGGAGTAGATATCCGCGCTCAGTGGTCCGCGTGCCGCGGCTGCCACATTCTCCAAGAGATGTGCAACGCTCTTTGTACCGACAATATTTGTGTGCATGCCTGGATGCGTGTTGGTGAAGCGAAGCAAAAACTGCGTCCGGTTCTCGTTCTCGTCCAGAAGCTCGTCGAGGTTTGCCTTTTCCCAGATGGCCCACCGGTCGGTGCTGCCAAGACCCCCACCAGGCTCCCCTCGCGCCACGCCGCCGCGAATGATTACGCCCGCTCCGCTATCATGTGCCTTCTGGATCGCATCTTCGTGCTGTCGCTCCAGAGCCGAGTAGGGAATCTGAAAGGTGTCGAACACCCCCCATCCGACAAACGTTTCGATGGCCGGTAGTGTCGAGCTGATCCCGATCCAACGCACCTTGCCTTGATCTTTCATCTCTTGAAGCGCAGCGACCAGCTCGCCAGCTTCGGCCTGCTCGACACCCGGGTTGTGGAGCTGCATCACATCCACATAGTCCGTCTTCATCCGCTCCAAACTTTCGTGGAGGCCACGGAAAAGATTTTCTTTGGTCCAGACGTGCGGGGTGTCGTCCGTGTGCTCGTCTTTGTGAACGACTGAACATCCGCACTTGGTCGCCAGCACATACTCGCCGCGACGTTTTGCCAGAAACTTGCCAATCCGTTCCTCAGACAGCCCGTAGTCGTTCGATGTGTCGATAAAGGTGATTCCGGAGTCCAAGACAGCGTTCAATATCGTGCATGCCTCTTCCTCTGTGACGGGACGTCCGCCCCAGATGCGTGTGCCACGAAGTTCCATCGCGCCGTAGCCGAGCTTTGTGATGTTAAGACCGGTTTTGCCAAAAATATTTGCGGGAATTTTCATGGTACATTCCGTTTGAGCGGAATCGCAGGATAGGCAGACCCTTGCAGAATTGAAAACGGGAATCCCGACCGCTTTCCAAGAGGGCTTGCTTACAGGCCCAATTGGGCCAGGGCGTCTTCCAATGTAGCGCAGTTGGAGATGGAAATGACTTCGGTTCCGGGGCGGATGCGCCCCACGAGGCCGGCGAGCACGGCTCCGGGGCCGAGTTCGATGAAGCGTTCGCAGCCGAGGTGGTCGATGAGGTATTCGACCGAAGCCGTCCAGCAAACGGTTCCGGTGACCTGATCGGCGAGGCTGCGGCGGATGTCTTCTGCGGAGCTGACTGTGATGGCGTCCACATTGCAGACGACCGGAATGATCGGGGTGAGCAGTTCGGAGTCCGCAAGCACCTGCCGGAGGTCCTGGTAGGCGCTTTCCATGAGCCGCGAGTGGAAGGCTCCGGCAACGGTGAGTTCGATGGCCCGCTTTGCGCCGTATTCTTTGGCGAGGGAGACGGCGAGCGCGATTTTGGAAGTTTCTCCGGAGAGGACGATTTGTCCCGGGCTGTTCAGGTTGGCGACATCAACATCGGCGGCGGCCGCAAGATCACGCACACGGGATTCTTCGCCGCCGATCACGGCTGCCATGGTGCCTTCGGTCTGATCGCAGGCTCGTTGCATCGCTTCCGAGCGGCGTTTGACCAGGCGAAGCCCGTCCTCGAAGGAAAAGGTTCCGCCCGCCGCATGGGACGTGAACTCACCGAGGGAAAGCCCCGCAGCGGCATCGAAGGTAAACCCTGGCGCTCGTTCCGTGAGCGCGGCGAGACAGGCGAGGCCGTGGACATAGAGGGCCGGCTGGCAGACCGAGGTCTTGGTCAACTCGTCGGCGGGTCCCTCAAATGCGATGCGGGACAGAACGAAACCAAGGATATTGTCCGCGGAGCGGAAGAGGGCGGCCGCGGCGGGGTATTCGGCCGCGAGGTCCTTGCCCATGCCCACGCCTTGGGCACCCTGACCGGAAAAGAGGAGAGCTGTTTTCTTAGACATCCACCGATTACTGCACCCGCAGCGGGGTGTCAGCAAGCCGGGAAATCCCTACTTTTCGACCTCCGCTTTGTTGATGGCATCGAGAAAGACCCTCAGTGCCCCGAAATCTTTCCTGGGCATCAGGGTGATGCGGGTCAGGTGGGCGAGGTGGACGTCGTCTGTTTCCTCGGGGAGGGGTCCGGTTTGCGTGATTTGGTCCTGGGCGAGCAGCCCGGCGAACCGGGTGTTCAGCTCCTCAAGCGCATTGGCGGTGAGCGGCCGGTTGACCCGGATCACCATCCGCTTTTGCACCCAGCGGTAGGAGTGGAAATTGCGGTAGAACTCCAGAATGTGCTGCACGGCGATCTCGACGTCGTGGGTGATGAAAAGGAGGTTGAGGTCGGAGGGTGAGATGAGTCCCTGTTCGAGGAGATCGTTGACGATGAAACGCCTCCAAGTTTCCCAGTAGTGGCCGTTCGGGCGGTCGAGGAGGACGATCGGAACAATCGGGGTCTTGCCGGTCTGCATGAGCGTGAGGGCCTCGAATCCTTCGTCGTGGGTTCCGAATCCGCCGGGAAAGAGGGCGAAGGCATGGGTTTCCTTCACGAAGTTGAGTTTGCGGGTGAAGAAGTAGCGGAAGTTGATGAGCTTCGGATCATTCTCGATGACATCGTTGGCCTTTTGCTCGAAGGGGAGACGGATGTTGAGGCCGAAGCTGCGATCGGCCCCGGCCCCCTCTTGTGCGGCTCCCATG
>JBGSSC010000383.1:0-9761 GCA_041737265.1 Terrimicrobiaceae bacterium
GCGGGGCACTCGAAGGCTCGCAAGTCGTGGCCATTGGCCAGATACACAGCTCGTCCAGCGCCGGTGACTCGGCCCCCGCTGAAGCATTGCACCATGGGAAGTTGTTGGCCCTCGTAATTGGCACTTGTAAGGATCTCGGGCGTGATGTCGGCATGCGTGTGGAGGTCGTAATACAGTTCATCGTGCAAGATGTAATCCGAAACGCCGTCCAGGAGCGGATGTTCCGGGCGCGTCACGGTCACGGTATAATCGCCCAAGGGAGAGTGTTGGGTCGGGCGATCACCGCCCCACACCCAGTTAATGCCAATGAGGCGCTTGAAGGTTTCTGAATCATCATAGCTGGCCACCGCGCCATGATGCAGAAGCAAAGGACGTCCGCTTGCGACATAACGGGTAAAAGCCTCTTCGTGTTGCCGGGTCAGCGGGGTGTATTCTTCAGCCATCGAATAAAAAAGCCCCATCATGACCACAAGGTCACATTCTTCCAGGTGGTCAAATATCTCTTTATCGTGGTGGAGGGAACACTCAAATCCCCCTCCTAGCCACTGGGCAATAAGCCGGGCCTGCTCGGCCACAGGGTGAAAGTCCGGACCGCCGATGTGAAAAGCTAAGCGGGTAAGGTGCGACATGGATTTCTTTTGAACCGGGACGGTCAATTGGACAATGTTTCTTGGTGGTCAAAGATCACAAAGGGTGGTTAAATATCACTGTAAATATGAGCAACCTGGAACCGGTCTGGCGATGGAGCCTCGATGTGCCACCAGCGATTCGGTTGGGAGGAATCGGACGGCACGGTGCCGACGCGCCGTCACAATCTTATGAAATGAAAGAAAGTTGGTGCCTGCATTGGTATGAATATCACGGCCTGCTGGAGATCGGAAATTGGCAGAGTGAGATTCGCCCCGGAATGGTGAGTATCGTTCCTTCCGGAGAACGTCTGGTGCACCGCTGGTCGAGAGCAAACTGCCGACATTACTTTGTTCATTTTTGCTGTGCCCGATCCATGCGACAGAGCGGCGAAGTGTCCGCCCGGTTTTTCAATTTGGGTGAAGCGGAGCGCTCGCTGATTGTGACGGCCGCGACCGAATACAAAACGCATCCGGCCCGGGCGACGGCAGCCCTTTGGGAATGCCAGTGGAAACTCACGCGACACTATGCGCAGCAGCTCCAGGCCGCGCCCGATCCCATGGATGCTTTGGAGCGGTTTATGGAAAACCACCTCTCGAAGACCCCATCTCTCAGCAAAGCAGCGGAGGCCTGCGGACTCTCGCCGAATCATGCCAATACGCTCTGGAAGAAACGCACCGGGCGGACGATCTGCACCCACTGGCGGCTCCGCCGCATCGAAACCGCACTGGGGTTGCTCCGCAATACCGACATGGGGGTCAAACAGGTCGCGTTGCAACTCGGCTTTTATGACCTGCAACAATTCAACAAACTCGTGCGGCGGCTCGCAGGGTGCAGTCCCCGCGCACTGCGGCCCATCGAGAACTCAGCCGGCTTGTAAACGGCGTGATCCCTCAATTTTTTTGTTGACGATCCAATCGATTGGATTTATTTGACCTCGATGCGATTCCAAACGTTTGGATTTTTTAACAGATAAGCGATTAAATTCCCCCTGATGACCACCTTGCGGCAAATAGCTGCCGAGCTTGATCTGGATTGCGGGACGGTTTCCCACATTCTGAATCACGATGACTCACGCTACAGTGCGGCCACGCGCAAGCGGGTGCATGCCCATGCGGCAAAGAAGGGCTACCGTCCAAACGCCGTGGCTCGTGCCATGCGGACGAAGAGAACCGGCATTATCGGCTTTCTTTTTCGTCAGGAACCCGGGCACTCCCTTTCCAAAGAATATTATTATGCGGGAATTATTGAGGGCGTCGAAAGCGAGCTGCTCGATGCTGGATACAAAGTTCTTCTCTCCTCGGTCAGCAATGAGGAGATTGCCAATTGCCAGCTTCCTTCGATTGTCTCGGACGGATTTATCGAGGGTCTCATTGTCTTGGGAACGTCCGATGGCCCCTGGCTCAAGCAACTTTTCAAAGCCTGCAAGAAATCCATCGTGGTTGATGAGTCGCCGGAAGGCTTTCCAGCGGTCGTCAGTGCCAACTTCGAAGGCGGCAGATTGGCGGCCCAATACCTTTGGGAACGAGGTCACCGCGCATTCGCGCTCATTGGTGGCGAGCGCCCCAATCCGAACTTTCAAGCCCGTTTGCACGGCTTCCAATCCTGGATCGCCGAGAAGCTCAGCGCATCTGTGCAGTTACCCATCTATGTCGGCGATGCTTGGAGCGATGGAGGAGCAGTCGCCGCACGGCAGATTCTCAAAAAGAGTGAACTACCAACCGCTGTGTTCTGCGTTAACGATCACATGGCGATTGATGCCATGGCGGAATTCCAAAGAGAAGGCTGTCGTGTGCCTGAAGACATTTCGGTGATGGGTTTCGATAACCTTTCCGTCTCCGCCTACACACCAACTCCGCTCACCTCAGTCGCGGTGGACAAACGACAAATGGGAGGCGAAGCGGCCAAAATCATTGTGGACTGCCTCAAAAAATCGGTGCCTTTGCCGATCATGAGGAAAGAACTTCCGCTCAGCATCGTTGAGCGAGCTTCCGTTTCCTTCCATCCACAGGAAGGACAAAAAAGCCAGAATGTATGACCGCAAGGGACATCGAGGAACCCCAACATAACCTTTCACAAATCGAACTTTCTCATGATTAAAAAAACATCTGCCGCCGACCTCCTTTGGCCACGCACCGTCTTAGTCGCGATGGCAGCAGCCGTTTGCTTCCCCACGAGCCGCCTGATGGCCGCGACGGAAATCCTCGTGGTTGATCCGATGGAGGCGGTGTATCCCGACATCCGGCCGCCGGCACTTCGAGCCGATGCGCCGCTTGCGGCTCCGCTGGGAGGAACGATGTTAGTCCAAGTCGTCGTGACTGGAGAACCCGGACAACTGCAGGTCGAACGCATGGAATTGGTTGGGAGCGAGAGCGAGAGCGAGAGCGGGGCCTGGGCCAAGTGGCACGCCCTGGATTTTGTACCGGTAGAGCAGAATACCGGTAGGAGTCACGGAACGGAGCGCAGCGACGGAAAGAAAAACCCTTATGTCATCCGACGCGCCCCGTTTGAAATCGCGGACGCCTTGGTGCCGGTGGGGGAGGGCTGGGATGCTGAGGCATGGAAATCCCGCAAGGCCGCTTTCGACCAAGGCGGACGTGCCGCATTTGCCGTGCGCTGGCCGATTCCTTTGGATACAGCGCCGGGCCTGCATCGCTACATGGTAAAAGCGAAGCTCAAGGAGGGCAAAACGGTCTGGTCCCGTTTCTCGGTTCAGGTCTATCCCGTATCGGTGCCGAAGCCCCAAGAAGGGACGTTCGGGCTGGTGCAAACAAGCATGACCGCACCGATCGCCAAGGCTTATCATGTTCCTGTCTGGTCCGACGAATTCTGGGCGCTCTATGGCAGCTATGCCCGCACCCTGGTCGAGGGGCGCCAGTCCACCGGATTCATCTCGTTGGATGAAATGGCCTGGGATTGCACGACTGGCACGGAGCCGAAGTTCGGCGAGCGACTCACCCGCGCCATCCACGTGCTCAAGGCAGCCGGGATGAGGGACTATCTGGCGGCAGGGCTCTTCAAGCCCATCCTGCCACGAGATCCCAACAAACCGCGCTGGGGGATAAGTAGTCATGAGAGCCCCGATTACGGCACGCCGGAGGGAAATGCCAAAGCGCAGGCTTTGTTTGCCCAAGTGCGTAAGGCCTTGGAGGAAACCGGCGTGTCCAGCAAGTTCAAGATTCAGATTTACGACGAGGTGCCGGAGTCGGACAACGCGCTCTTTGTCGAAGCGGCCAAGATGCTGCGTGAGGAGATTCCAGGAGTGAAGATCTTTGAGGTGATCAATTCGCCCAATCTCGGGATCGTCGATTCTGTGGATGAATGGTGTCCCTTGGCCAATGTTTATGATTTTCGGAAGGAGTTTTTTGATCAGCGAAAAGCTGCGGGTCAGCCGGTATGGATCTACACGTGCATGGGGCCGGGGGGAGCCTGGGTGAACCGTCTTCTCGACCAGGAACGCACCCGAGGTGCCCAAATTCCCTGGTTTGTTTACGGCTATGACCTCGCCGGCTTTCTCCACTGGGGGGCGAACAGCTGGATGAGTGATCCCTTTAAACAATCGGTGGTTTTTGTGGGTGCGGGGGATCCAACAACCAACTTCCTGCCCGCCGGCGACACTCACATCCTCTATCCGGGCGAAAAAGAGGCATGGATCAGTCTGCGCTACGAGGCGCAGCGACTGGGTGCCGAGGATTATGAAGCGCTGAATATCTACGGAAAGCAGGATGCGGAGGCCGCCCGCAAACTGGTCTTCAAGCATTTCCCCGCCATGAGCGAGGGGCCGCGTGACGGAGCCTCTTATTGGCAGGCTCGACATGCCCTTCTCGCAGCTGCGAGTGGGAGCACCGATTCAAGCCAGGGAGCGACCGCCGACAATCCAGCAGGAGACCCCGCTGCCGAGACGCTCAAAACTGAACCGGAAAGCGGCGGTTTTCTACACTCTCTTCGCAGTCTTTTTTCGAAATAATCGCATCTCCGTGACCGCGTCATTTCTTATGGAAAAACCAAGGACTAAAAGCCTTCTGCCGAGCTTCATCCTCTTCGCGATGGCGGTAGCCGTTTGTCTCCCCACGAGCCGCCTGATAGCTGCCGCAGAAATCATCGTCGTTGATCCGATGGATGCGGTGTATCCGGACATCCGCCCAACCGCGCTGCCCGCCAACGCGCCTTTGGCGGCTCCGCAGGGCGGGACGATGTTAGTCCAGGTTGTATTAAGGGGTGAGCCCGGCCAACTGCTGGTCAAACAACTTGACCTGGTTGAAAACGGCGAGGTATCGGGGGCGCAGTGGTATGCCATGGATTCCGTCCCGGTGGAGCAGAATACCGGAGTCGATTATGGCACGGAGGCGCTCGACGGTAGAAAAAACCACTATGTCATCCGGCGCGCCCCGTTTGAGATCGCCGATGCTCTGGTGCCGGTGGGTGAAGGTTGGGATTCGGAGGCATGGAAATCCCGCAGAGCTGGATTCGACCAGCGCGGCTCCGCCGCCTTCGCCGTGCGTTGGTCAATTCCCCGCGATGTCCAGCCGGGCTTGCGTCACTTTACCGTGACAGCGGAGCTTGCGGACGGCAAAAAGGTTTCCTCCCGCTTTTCGGTTCAAGTCTATCCCTTCGCGGTGCCCTCGCCGGAGCAGGGGACATTCAATTTGGTGCAATCGAGCGCCCCCGAACCGATTGCCTATGCACACAAAGTTCCTCTCTGGTCAGAGGAATTTTGGGCACTCTATGCCGAGTATGCCCGCGTGCTGGCTGAGGGACGTCAATCCACGGGATTTATCAATCTTGATAACATGAACGATGACTGCCCGACCGGCCCGGAGCCTCAGTTCGGGGAGCGCGTTTCGCGCGCGATCAAGATCTTCAAAGCGGCCGGGATGCGGGACTTTCTGGGGGCTGGACTCTTCAAGCCAATCCCGTCCGCAGACGGAAAACGGCGATGGGGAATGACAGGCGTCGAACCCGCTCTCGGCACCCCAGAGGGGGATGCCAAAGCCCGGGCGCTCTTTTCCCAAGTTCGTAAAGCGATCGAGGAAAACGGTGTGACCGGCAAGTTCAAGATGCAGATTTTCGATGAGGTGCCAGAGTCGGATAACTCGCTCTATATCAAGGCAGCGAAAATTCTGCATGAAGAAATGCCCGGCGTTAAGATCTATGAGGTAATCAGCTCGCCCAACCTTGGGATTGCCGATGTCGTGGATGAATGGTGCCCGATGTCCACCGTCTATGCTCCCCGGCAGGATTTCTTTGCCAAGCAGAAAGCAGCGGGGAAACAGGTCTCTATCTACACGTGCATGGGGCCCGGCGGCCCTTGGGTGAATCGTCTCCTTGACCAGGAGCGCACCCGGGTCGCCCATATCCCCTGGTTCGTTTACGGCTACGATCTCGATGGATATCTCCACTGGGGAGCGAACGCCTGGGGCAGCGATCCGTTTAAGAAATCTGTGATTCCGACCACGGGAGCCCCGAACTTATTCTTGCCAGCCGGCGATACCCATATTCTCTATCCAGGCGACAGGGGGCCATGGATCAGCCTCCGCTACGAGGCGCAGCGACTGGGTGCCGAGGATTACGAGGCACTTTACATGATCGGTAAGCAAAGCGCGGACGGTGCCAGAGAATTGGTCTTCAAGCATTTCCCTGCCATGAACACGGGGCCGCGCGACGGTGCATCCTACTGGCAGGCTAGACACGATCTGCTTGCCGCCGCAAGCGGTCTCCCCGCTTCCGCTTTGCTCAAAACTGAACCAAAAAGTGGCAGTTTTCTACAATCTCTCGGAGCACAAAAATAACCTCCTCTCGGTGAACTCTTCATATCTAATGAAAAAACCAACGACTAAACGCCTTCCGCCGAGCTTCATCCTCTTCGCGATGGTGGCAGCCGTTTGCCTCCCCATGAGCCGCCTGATGGCTGCCGCAGAACTCCTCGTGGTTGATCCGATGGAGGCGGTCTATCCCGATGTGCGTCCGCCGTCTCTGCGAGTCACACTGGCCGCACCGCGAGGGGGAGCCATGTTGGTGCAGGTGGTCTTGCTTGGCGAGCCGGGGAAAATGTCGGTGGATCATATGGATCTGCTGGAAAACGGAGATCCGGTGAGCGGAGCCCGATGGTATGCGCTTCCCTATGTGCCGGTAGAGCAGAACACCGGCATGAATTTTGGAACAGAGGCCCTGGACGGAAGGAAAAATCCCTACGTCATCCGCAGAGCGCCCTTTGAGATCACCGATCCCATGGTGCCGGTTGGTGAATATTGGGACAGTGCAGGATGGAAAGCCCGGTCAGCACAATTTGATCAGCAAGCCCGCTCCGCGTTCGCGGTGCGCTGGCCGATCGGCGCGGATGCCAAAACGGGAGTGCATGACTATGTCGTGACCGTCAAACTCACGGGTGGTGAGACGGTCACTGCCCGTTTTTCGGTGCAGGTTTATCCCGTAGTGATGCCGGCGACGGCGCAGCGCAGCTTCGATCTGGTGCAGACGCTCCACAGCGCGCAGATTGCCAAGGCCCACAATGTGCCCCTCTGGTCGGAGGAATTCTGGAAACTCTTCGAGCAATATGCGCGCAAACTTGTGGAGGGAGGTCAGTCCACTGGGTTTGTTATGTTTGAAAATATGGCCGCGGATTGCCCGACTGGCACGGAGGCACAGTTCGGTGAGCGGGCGGATCGCATGATCAAGATCTTCAAAGAGGTCGGTATGCAGAGCTACCTGGGATCCCAGATTTTCTATCCGATCCTTCCTGAAGATCCCAAGAATCCGCGCTGGGGAGTCAACAGCTACACAAGCCCGGTTTTTGGCACGCCCGAGGGGGATGCCAAGGCGCGTGCTCTCTATGCACAGATGCGCAAAGTGATCGAGGCCAATGGCCTGACCGGGAAAATCAAGATGCAGATCAAAGACGAGGTTCCACAAGCCTACAACGAGCTTTACCTCCGGGCGGCCAAGATGATGCGTGAGGAGATCCCGGAAGTGAAAATCTATGAGGTGATCAATGAGCCGAATCTCGGAATTGCCGACGCGGTCGATGAGTGGTGCCCTTTGCCGAATGTGTATTTGTTCCGGCAGGAGTTTTTCGATGAGCGTAAAGCCGCCGGTTCGAAAGTCGGTTTCTACACGTGCATGGGACCTGGGGCATCCTGGGTAAATCGCCTGTTGGACCAGGAGCGCACCCGAGTTGCCCATATTGCCTGGTTTGTTTACGGCTACGGTTTTTCCAGCTACCTCCACTGGGGAGCGAATCATTGGATGGCTGATCCCTTCAAACAATCGGTGGTGCCATCGGGAGGAGCCGACCCAAAGGTTTTCCTACCCGCCGGAGACACGCACATCCTATACCCGGGCGATGCCGGGCCGTGGATCAGTCTGCGCTACGAGGCACAGCGACTGGGTGCCGAGGATTACGAGGCGCTGAATATCTACGGCAACCATGATGCGAAAGCAGCTGAGAAGATGGTCTTCAAGCATTTCCCTGCCATGAACACGGGGCCGCGTGACGGAGCTTCCTACTGGCAGGCGCGACACGATTTACTTGCTGCCGCCAGCGGTCTCCCCGCTTCCGGCAGGGGGGAGACATCCGACGGTCAGGCGACTAAACCCACTGCCGAGATGCTCAAAACGGAACCGAAAAGCAGCGGTTTCCTGCAATCGCTTTGCAACCTTTTTTCCAATTAGACGCATGTCCACACCCTCACTCGATCCATCGGCTTACCAAGTCCTGAATGTTAAGGATGTTCCTAAGAACTACTTTGACCTAATCCCTCAAAGCGCGATCCGGGTGACGCGCTTTCCTGTTCCGTCCACGCACAACGCGATCTGGGATTTCGCGGCAACGCCCGATGGGCGTATGTTTGCCTCGCTATGCAATGAGTTCACCGGATCCTCGCCGGCCCAACTTTACGAATACCTGCCGGCCAAGTCCGAGTTGAAGTTGTGCTTCGACACCGGCGTGGAAACGCTGATCGGACCGCGCGAGATTCCGCCGAGCAAAATCCACACCTCGATCAATACCATGCGGGACGGTCGCCTGATCATGGCCACCCACACAACGAGCCCGTCGCCGGTGCACAAGTATTGGATGTTCCAGAACTACTACTCGCACCAGTGGGAGGGGTTCCCGGGTTCGCACCTGCTTGTCTATGATCCCAAAACGGGTGATGTCCGCACGCTGGGCATTCCGGTGCCGAGGGACAGCATCTACGGCGCGATTTATGACCCGCAAAATCACGCGCTCTGGTTCAACTCTTTCCTCAAGGGCCACCTTTGGCGCATGGATCTCAAGACGAAGGAACTGCGCGACTTGGGGCAGACGACAGAGATGCACGCTTGGTCCATGGCCCGTGACACCGAAGGGCACATCTACACCTCCAGCCGTTCGGGTCACCTCTGGCGCGTCAATGTGGATACCTGTGTTGTTGAGGATCTCGGGAAAGCCGCTTCCGCTCCCGACGAGACGGATCCCCGTCATGGCCAGCGCGTAATGGCCTTCCATGCCAATGGCTCGGACGGACGTTTGTATTTCACGTTTCATTTCAGCGACTACCTCTACGCCATCGATCCCCGCAGTCTGAAAATCGAGAGGGTGGGCAGTCTCCTGCCGGGGGGATGGAGTTCCGGCAGCATGATCAGCGGCATGGGTTTTGATTCACGAGGCAGGCTTTGGTACGGCCTCATCCCCGCTTACAATCCGTTCATCGGGATGCATGTGAAATTGATCCGTTGGGATCTTCCTGGTGGTGGGAATCCAGAAAGTGCGGGCTTGCTCGGAACTCCGGACCGGGTTTCCAACCACGTGAGCGAAGCTGTCATGGATACCAAGAACGACATTTTCCATCTGGCGGACACCAATCACATGGATGATCATCCGGTCATGCTCGCCGTCGATCTCAAGGAGGTCGAGCGCGGTTGGAGGCAGCCTCGCGTGCAGGCTATGGATGCCCATCCTTACATGCTCTTCCGGGACGCAGCGACGATTCACCCTGACCTGCAGTTTTCGAACACGGCCGCAAAATTGCATGAGTTTGCCGAGGAGATGTTCGCCATGGATAAGGAGATCAGCCAGGCACTCGACGGCACCATCCATGCCGCGTCGGTCGGCGCTGTGCGGGTGTGGGAGCGTTTGGGGCGAGGCAAGGGCTCGG
>JBGSSC010000407.1:0-4376 GCA_041737265.1 Terrimicrobiaceae bacterium
GGGCCCATCCATGTTTTTTCGTCCCAACACCCTGCATCGCGGTCACAATTATCCGGACATTTTTGCCCGCAGAATCGGCGGAGCGGTGCAGTTCGTAGCGAACAACGGCTTGGTGGGAACGGAATGGGATGCCTGGATCGGTCAATGGGCGGTGCAGGGGCCGAATGCCTACATGATCGGACGCATGTTGCAGCATCCGGAAAAATCCCCGGACGAGATTCTCGCGGAATTTTACTCGGCTTTCGGTCCCGCGAAGAAACAGGTGGCGGCGTATTTTGACTACTGGGACAAGCTCATAAGCGGGCTGGACTCCAAGACGGAACAGGATTTTTTAGAGGATGTGAAGAATGAAGGGTTGCAAAACAACCATCCCCTTATTCTTTTGAGTTTTGCTTTCACACCCGGGGTGATGGCCAAAGGCCGGGCGCTGCTGGAGGAAGCAAAAACCGCGGCGGCCGGCGATGCGGAGGTGGAAGCCAGGTTGAGGATTCTGGATCTTGGCTTGCAAAACTCCGAACTCACCTTGGAAGCGGCCCGCGCTTTTCGAGGGATTAATCGCAAGGATCCGGCCAGCCAGCAGAAATTTGTCTCGGCGGTGGATGCGCTGGAGGAATTTCGCAAGACCCACGAAGGTCAGTATTTGAATTTCGGACAATCGCATATTTCCCAACAGGAAAATGGCATCTGGGGAGGTGTCCTGAAGGAAGTCCGGAGCAGACTTGCGACCCAACAGGCCTCGAATAAACCATGAAGGTACTCCATCCCAATCCCTCTGTCATGATCTCACCCTCCACCATCTCACAAATCGCGGTGGTTCTCCTCGCCTTGACCGGCGGCGCCTCATCCGGCTTTGGCCAAGGCGCAAAACCGGAACCCGGCGCGGCACCCACACCTCCCCACGTTGCGGATCAGTCCGAATTGCCGCGTGTGCTGTTGATTGGCGACTCCATTTGCCAGGGATATACTCCGGCGGTGCGCAACCTGCTGAAGGGTCAGGCCACTATTCACTATGGCGGCGGCGGCGTGACCGCCAAGAGCCTGGAATCTTCGACGGAGATTCTCGGGGACGGAAAATGGGCTGTGATTCATTTCAACTGGGGATTGCACGATCTCAAGCATTGGAAGGACGGCCAGATGGATCTCTCCGCACCGCAGGTTGCCACGGTGGATGTTTACGAAAAAAACCTTCGTGAACTAGTGCGGCTCTTGCAGGTCACGGGTGCGCGTCTCGTCTGGGCCACCACCACGCCGGTGCCCAAGGGTGCCAACGGACGAGTGGCCGGGGATGAAGTCATCTACAACACCGCTGCCGCCCGGGTGATAAAGGAGGCTGGCATACCCATCAATGACCTTCATGCCGCCGCCGGTGAAAAGCCGGAGTTTCAGCGCGTCGAGAATGTTCATTTCACCGAGGAGGGCAGTGCGCACCTCGGGGAAAAAGTGGCCGCCGCCATCAAGGAGCAACTCGCCGTCAGCAAGCAGAAGAAATGAATTGGAAATGGCCTCATGGCAAGGATGGGGAGGGGCTTTGCCGGCCGCCCATTTTATGTGCGTGACCTGATTTTGTTCCCACGAATCGGTTCTCAAGGTAATTTCCACAGAAAATCCACCTGCCATGTTCTGGCCGACACATTCCCTTGATCCGTTGAGTGGGCAAAGACGGAGGGCATCTTCCTACGACACCAGCGGGGGCAACCGCGATTACGTGGTGCTGGCTCCGGGCGAGCGGCGGATTGTTTTCCAACACAAGGGCTCTCCGGGCCGGATCAGCCGCATTTGGATGACATTTAGCACCGAGGTCCAGGATTACTTGGAGAAAATCCGCCTGACTCTGCATTGTGATGGCGTCTGCACCGTGGGGGATGCTCCCCTCGGCATGCTCACCGCAACCGGCCCCTGGTCGGTCAACGACACCGCGTCGGCGATGGCTGACGTGATGAGGGCCCGGCTGATGAACCGGGACGCGGAAGGCGCGGGTTTCGGCAGTTTTAACCTGCACTGGCCAATGCCTTTCGACCACGAGTGTTCGCTGGAATTCTTCAACGGCTGCGACGCGGAACTTATGGTGTTTTTTTATGTGGACTACTTCGTGGATCTTCCTCGGGAGGGAGACATGCTTTGGTTTCATGCCACGCACAATCGGCAGATCCATACCACTCCACAGGCTCCGGCCGGTCACCTGCACGACCCCGACCAGGCCTCGGGGAACAGCAGGGCGGAGGAGAGCAGGAACCTTTCCCGCGATGGCAACCACGTGTTTGCCGACATCCGGGACCATCGGGGATTTTACGCAGGCACGTTCCTCGTGGTGGAATCCCACCCGGATCGCGAAGGCAAATGGTATGAAGGCGACGACATGTTTTTTGTGGATAATGACAACTGGCCGCCAACCCTGCACGGAACGGGCACGGAGGATTACTTTGGCATGGCCTGGGGCATTCACCGACCGTTTCAAGCACTTGATCACGGTGTCACCCATTACGAACGCAACATCACGGATCATGACCGCTATTACGACGGGCGTATCGGGGTCTATCGCTGGCATCTGCGCGATCCCATTCCCTTCACCCGCTCACTCCACGCTTCAATCGAAGCGGGTCATGCCAACGACTGCCGTCAGCATTATGAGAGCGTGGCCTTTTGGTATGGACGGCCTTTGTAAACCGCGATGAACGTTGCGGATTTCTCGATGGATCTTCGGCGGACGCTCACTCCGCCGCATCATGTTTTCACCACGAGCGGATTCTGTTCCGTGCAGCCTCTGGTCCATACTGTGACGGGAGTGGGAGAGCTCTTCGCCCCTCCGGTGGCGGCTCGCGGACTCCGCCTGCTGACCCGTCTCGTCATTGACGGAAGGGAATTGAACGACGACGGAAGTGCCGGAAAGGGAGATGTGGGGATTCTCTCCTCCGGGGGCGACTGGCATCTGGATGGTGTTGTTCGCCGGGGCACTTACCATCATTTGGCCGGGGGGCGGGTGGTTTCCCTCGCGCTGGAAAGCCGCCTGACTCCCCTGCTCAATGCTGCCGGGTACGTCTTGCGGCTGAAGCTCCGCAATCGCGGTCTTCGGATCAAGCAACTCTCCTGGCAGCCCCGGTTGGAGCCGGGCGAACCCGCACTTTGTCCTCTCGAAAACTGGGATTTTCGCCCGCCAAACGCGGGAGTTCCGGCACGAGAAGCCGGGGCTCTTCACTGGGAAAATGAGGTGCTTTCCGTGCGGATGATCCAACACCAAAAGGCTTGTTCTTTGGGATCTGGAGAAATGCTGACGCTTTGGCTTGGTTTGGAAGTCCATCCCCGCAACATGCCCTGCCTGCTTTTGCATCCCGGGGATCTTCCAGAGGCTGAAAAGGCCACCCGGCTGCGCTGGCGGAAGCTCGTGGCAAAAACGGCGAAGAATTTTCCGTCTTTGCAGTCAGATGTTCCCGGCCTCGCGGATTACTACCGCCGTTCGCTCTCCAGCGGTATGGTCTGCTTGTGGGACACTCCTGCGTTCGCCGTGCACCCATGGGTGGCCACCTGCGGACTCGATGGCGGAGCGGTGTGCGCTTATCCCTGGGACAATGCGGGTTATGCCTCCGGAGCCATGACGCTATTGTTGGGCTCGCGCACTCCGCGGCATCTTGAGCTTTTTGCCGGGTATGGACTTGACCGGCACAGCCGGGTGAGTCCTGCCGGGACTGGGAGGGAAGTATATTATGCCTACAGTCTCTGGGCTTTCATCTCCCTGCTCGACGCCTCATCCAGGTTGCAGGGACCGCCCGATCCAAGGCTTGTGGAAAAAGCTGCCGGGCTTCTCGAACGCGCTGAAAGGTCCCACTCCGCACGCGGCGATCTTCTCGACTATGGCGGCCAGCACAACCTCTTGGAAATGCGCGGTACCGGATGGGAGCATTTCACCGCCAGTCCAAATGCCGAGCGGGCCTGGTGTTATGAAACGCTGTCCGGACTGCTGGCAGGTCGAGGGCAGGATCGAAGAGTCTCAGCCTGGCGGCGCAAGGCCGCTGCAATTCGCACCGCCATTCGCTCCGATCTCTGGGACCCGCATGCAGGCTGGTTCCGGTGCCTGTTCCCCGGGGGACATTCCGAAACAGTATATTCGATCCAGGCCTTTGACGCACTTCGCTACGGGGCCTGCACCCCGGCAATGGCAGCCCGATTGGTCAGCCACATCCGGGACGGCGCATTTCTGGGAGAATATGGAGTCAGCAGCGTTTCGGCAGGGGACGAGGTCCACTATGAGTGCAACGATCCGGATTGGTCCGGAGGCGGGGCCTACTCGGGTGACGGCCCCAACCTCGCGCTTTCTCTCTGGATGGCGCGCCGTCCGCGATTGGCTTGGGACGTTTTGCGGCGGTTCTTCTGGACCGGGCACC
>JBGSSC010000409.1:0-5402 GCA_041737265.1 Terrimicrobiaceae bacterium
TTCACCGGGCGGGTGGAGCGGGTGGACTCCAAGGCCTTGCGTTTGCTGCTCGACGAAGGGATTGTGCCGGTGATCCCGCCGCTCGGGTTTGACGGCGAGGGGCGCACCTACCGGGTGAATTCCGATGCGGCCGCAGTGGAAATCGCCAGCGAGCTCTCCGCTTCGAAGATCATCTACCTCACAAGCTCCGAGGGCCTTTCTCCGGGCCTCCCGCGCCAAATTTCGGTGCCCGAAACGCAGGAACTCCTCAAGAAAGAACGTTCCCGCCTGCCGCGATCGACGGCATCAAAGCTTGATGAAGCCGCACGGGCCTGCGTCCAAGGGGTCCCGCGGGTTCACCTCCTCGATGGCGGGATCAATGAAGCGCTTCTTACCGAGATCTTCAGTCATGAGGGTTTCGGCACGATGGTCTATTCCAACGAGTACCAGCAAATCCGGCGCATCTTCAAAAAAGACGTGCGTGCGGTGATGGCCCTGATCCGGCAGTCTGTGAAAAGCGAGGAGCTCGTTCGGCGGACCCGCAGTGAGATCCTCGAGCACCTGGAGGACTATTGGCTGCTTGAGGTGGACCGCACCCCGATCGCCTGCGTCGCCCTGCACGTGGATCAGGAATCCTCATCCGGCGAACTCGCCTGCCTCTACGTCAGCAAGGCCCATGAGAATCAGGGCTATGGCCGCAAGTTGATGGGCTTTGTGGAAAATCTGGCCCGCGAAAAGGGGCTCAAGCAGTTGATTGCGCTGTCGACCCAGGCCGTGAATTTCCTCCAGCAAAAAGGCGGCTACCGCGAAGTGGGAGGAGAGGTTCTTCCGCTGCACCGCCGGGCACGCTGGGAAGCCAGCGGACGCAATTCCCGCGTGTTGGCGAAGACCCTCGCGTCGTGAAGTCCCTCCGGTGAACGGCGTACACACCCACTTCCTCGCGCTCGACTGGGCGGTGCTTGCCGGCTACCTGGCACTCACCACCTGGATCGGACACCGGCTCCGCGGAAAGCAGGCCACGATCGGAGACTTTTTCCTCGCCGGCCGTTCCCTCCCCTGGCCGGCAGTCGCAGGCTCGATCGTTGCCACCGAAATCAGCGCCCTGACTTTTGTCGGGGTGCCCGGGCTCGTCTTTGCCGCGAAAGGCGACTTCACGTACCTGCAGTGGGGGATCGGTTCGATCATCGCCCGCTTCATCGTCGGAATCTATTTCGTGAAAGTCTTCTACGAGCGGGGAATCTTCAGCCCTTACGACTATATGGAATCCCGGCTGGGCCGGGGCACGAGGGTTCTCACCACCTGCCTCTTTTTCGTCGGCTCGATCCTGGGTCAGAGCGTGCGGCTTCTCGTCACCGCCCTCATTTTGCGGGTGGTCACCGGGCTTCCCTTCGAGCTTTGTGTCGGGATCATCGGCATTTTTGCCGTGGTGTGGACTTTGATGGGAGGGATGACCACGGTGATCTGGACCGACGTGATTCAGTTTTTTGTTTTTGTCGGCAGCGGCCTTCTTGCCGCGGGGGTGCTCCTGACAACCATCTCGGGGGGACTTCCCGAATTTCTCCGGGTGGCCGGAGAGGCGGGCAAACTGCGCGTGCTCGATTTGTCCCTGCAGCCCGATGTGCAGTTCACCCTTTGGGTCGGGCTGCTTGCGATGCCTTTCCAGAATTTGGCGGCATTCGCGACCGATCAGCTCAATGCCCAGCGGATATTTTGTTGTCGCTCGCCCGGTGATGCTTCGAAGGCGATTATTGCAAGCAGCGCGAGTTTGCTGATCACCGTGCTCATGCTCTTCGTGGGGGCAGGGCTCTATGTTTATTACACCCAGCACCCGCCTTCGCCTGCAGAGGCTGCCATCTTCGGCAAAGATCCCGACACGGTTTTCCCCGTTTGGATCACAACCGTCATTCCGCCGGGACTCACGGGTCTGATCCTCGCCGGAGCTTTCGCAGCTGCCATCTCAAGCCTCGACTCGGCCCTCGCGGCCCTTTCCCAAACTTCCCTCTCTCTGATCCATGGCCGCAAGGGGTTCGACAACGCGGACCAGCGCCTTCTGGTCCGGCAGTCGCGCATCGCGGTGGTTTGCTGGGGCCTGGCGCTTGTGGCAACCGCAATCGGGCTCCAGTTGATCCGGTCCGGGATGGACCTCATTTCTCTGGCGTTTGGAATGGTCACTTATACTTATGGTCCCCTTCTCGGAGCTTTCCTTCTCGCAATCAGCCCCCTTCGCAGGGATGTGCGAGGAATCTGGGTCGGTGCGATTCTCTCCATCTTGCTCACCCTCTGGATCCGCCCCGATGTCTATAACCTTCTTGTTTCCTTCGGGGTCCTTGCTCCCGAAGCCGCAGCGGCCCTGCGTCCGAAACTCAGCTTTGCCTGGCTCTATCCCGTGACCTGCCTGCTCACACTGGGATGCGGAGTTCTATTAGGACGCGAGCGTACCTCAGAAAATACTTCGCCTCGTTAAGCATCGGATGGGGTCAAGATTTTTCCAGTCCGCGGAAGAAAATATTCCGCCACAAATTTCCGGTTTTTTCTTGAGCACGGGACCCAAGGTTCCTAGCGTAGCCGCAATGCGCGAGGCGATGAAAACCGCCCTGTGAACAACTTGTGAAGAACTCCACCACGCCCTCCTTGCCGTCAATTGCCGGCGCTTTTCCTGTCCGTTCCGAAGGAAAGCGTTTCTCTAGCACGCACGGGTCGGACACCTGTGATATATATGTTTGATAATAAACGATTTAATGCTGAATTCCGGGAACCGGTCAGCCTTGATTTCCTGAAACGAAAAGATAGCGCAACCGGATTAACGGAGCCTGCGAAACAAATTTTTGCCACCTCAACCCCAAGGAAACAGGCTCGTTTGAGCCGTGTATAAGTCTCTATGACATCGACTTGCAGCGACATTTGGGAGCAGGCAGCACGGGAGATCCGTTTGCGGATCAGCAGCGACGGATTTGACCGTTGGTTTGAGGGTGTTGAGATGGTTTCTGACGACGGTCAAGCGCTGGTTTTGAGCGTACCGAATCCGATCCATCAATTTTTTATCGAGAGCAATTACCTGCCCTTGGTGGCCGAAGCGATTTCCCAGGCGGCAGGCTCCCCGCGGAATATTTCCTTTGTGGCGCGCCAGGTGGACCAGGGGGAGGCTGTGCCGGCACCGGTTGCTTCCAGCAAGAGCTCGTCTCGTGAGAAGTCCACCGCCGGAGCTGCCGGCGCGGGCCTCAACGCGAGGAATACCTTCGAGACATTTGTTGTGGGATCCAACAACCAGTTCGCGCACAGCGCGGCAATGGCGGTCGCCAAGGCACCGGCCCGGACCTACAATCCGTTTTTTGTTTATGGCGGAAGCGGGCTGGGCAAGACCCACTTGCTTCAGGCCATCGGCCACTACGTGCTGGCGCACCAGAAATCGGCAAGGGTCGTTTATCTCTCCAGCGAGCAGTTCACCAACGAGTTCATTGATGCGATCCGCAACGGCACTCTGGTGAAATTCCGCAAAAAATACCGTCACGCCGACGTGTTGATGATCGACGATATTCAGTTCCTCGCTGGCAAGGAACGTTCGCAAGAGGAGTTTTTCCATACGTTCAACACGCTTCATGACGGCCACAAGCAGATCGTTCTTTCGAGCGACCGTCCGGCAAGTGAGATCGAAAAGCTCGAGCAACGTCTGGTTTCCCGCTTTGAGTGGGGAATGACTGCGGAGTTGCAGCCCCCGGACATGGAGACCCGCATGGCGATTCTCCGCAAAAAAGCCGAGGGCATGAGCATTTCGCTCGAGCCATGGGTGATTGAATTTCTCGCCGACCGCATTCGCAACAACGTGAGGCGGCTTGAAGGGGCACTCATGCGCGTGGCCTCCTACCACTCCCTGAGTGACCGGGAACTCACGCGCGAGGTGATTGAAAATCTCCTGCGCGACATCTTCCAGGAACAGGCAAAGCGTGCCGTGACGATCGACCAGATCCAGCGCAAGGTTGCCGAGCAATTCGATGTCCGTCTGGCAGACATGACCAGCAAGCGGCGGCCGGCCAACATTGCCTTCCCGCGGCAAATCGCGATGTATCTTGCCCGGGATCTCACCAACACTTCGCTCAGCGATATCGGTGACGCCTTCGGCGGCAAGGACCACGGCACGGTGATTCATGCGGTGAAACTTGTGAAGCGGCGGATGGAAGAGGACGAGAAAACCCGTCACATCATCCGCATGCTCGACAGCCAGCTCCAGCGATAGCCGCTTGACGGACCTGCAAACCATGGCCTCAATGGGAGGAGGTAAGACGCCAACTCCCACGACAAACTGCTGAACTTCCGCTTCGCAGAAGGCACAATGCTTTGGATTGCCTTCTTATCGGCGCGAAGTGCCGGGTTCATCAGCCTGTCGAGGCGGTTGATTCCCGCAATCCCCTCCCTACCGCGAAGGTCGCTTTATTCCATGTCCGACAGGCTGGTCCGAGGCCGTGGCTCGAAGGAAAGGCGCCTTAGCGCACGACACGTGCGCCGCCGCCGCCCATGATTTTTTCAACTTCCTTGACGGTTACCATGGAGGTATCGCCGGGAGTTGTCATGGCCAGTGCGCCGTGGGCTGCGCCATATTCGACAGCTTTCTGAGGATCGCCTGTGGTGAGAAATCCATAGATCAGTCCGGAGGCGAAGCTGTCTCCACCGCCGACGCGGTCCATGATTTCCAATGCGGGGTATTCGCGTGATTGGAAAAATTCCCCCTTGTGCGAAACGATGGCCCCCCAGTCGTTGACGGTAGCCGTCTTGACTGCGCGAAGCGTGGTGGCCGTGACGGCGAAGTTCGGGAATTCCTTTACGGCCTGGCTGATCATGCGCTTGAAGCTGTCGATCTCGATCGAGGAAATGTTTTCATCAACACCTTCGACTTCAAATCCGAGGCAGGCGGTGAAATCCTCTTCGTTGCCGATCATGACATCGACATATTTCGCGATCTCACGGTTGACTTCCTGGGCTTTTTTTTGCCCGCCGATGGATTTCCAGAGCGATGGCCGGTAGTTGAGGTCGTATGAGACGATGGTTCCGAATTTTTTGGCGGCCTTGACGGCTTCGATGACGACTTCCGGGGTGGATTCCGAGAGCGCGGCATAGATCCCGCCGGTGTGGAACCAGCGGGAGCCGAGTTTGCCGAAGATTTCATCCCATGGGATGTCACCCGCCTTGATTTGCGAGGCGGCGGTCATGCCGCGATCGGGAACGCCGACGGCTCCCCGGATGCCGAATCCGCGTTCGGTGAAATTGAGGCCGTTGCGCACGGTGCGGCCAATTCCATCATAAGGCTTCCACTGGATAAACCGGGTATCGACGCCTCCCTGCATGATAAAATCTTCGATGAGGTGCCCGACTTCGTTGTCGGCGAAGGCGGTGACGACAGCCGTGTTGAGTCCAAAACATTTCCGCAGTCC
>JBGSSC010000451.1:0-8785 GCA_041737265.1 Terrimicrobiaceae bacterium
ACGGGGATGGCACTCTTCTGCAAAGCGGCAACTTCACCTTCTCGCTCTCGAACAGTACCGACTACCGGCTGAGTTTTGAGGGGGCCGGAAGCCTCCTGACCCTCACCCTTTCCAACATGGACGAAAGCGTCAGCCATTCGATTTCGGTGACAGACACCTCCTATACCAAAGGCAATCCAGGATTGCGGGTTTATCAAAGCTCCAACAGCCGCACCACCTCCTTCGACGAACTGACGGTCACTGCCGTGGTCCCTGAGCCGTCGGCGGCTCTTCTGGCCCTGACAGCTTGTGGTTTGGCATTGATTCGCCGGACCAGGCGGTTGCCAGGCCGTCGCTGATCAGCGAGGGGGTGTCTGGAGCCTCCACCCTTCCAGCTCAGCATGTTTCATCAACGGAAAATATACGGGTTTGCCGCCGCATGCGGGTTGATGGGAATCCTGGGGCCGACTGAGCTGAAGGCGGAAAGTCAACCAACCGGATCGTTTATTGCTCCTCTGCCCGGACTTCCTTTTCAGGAGAGCATTCAAGCGACGGCGCTGCGGACCGGAGCGGTTGAGTTGCGTTGGTGGCTTCCTGCTCCTGGAGCGGTGGACATCTTCATACGCCGACGCGAAATCCTTCCTGCCGTCGGGGATTGGCAGGAAATCGGCCGGGCGCAGACAGACCAGTTTGTGGACCGAAACACCCGATCCGGTCGCACGTACGAGTACGAGATCGAGGCCGACGGATTAAGGGTTCATGGGGGCGGTCACAAAGCCGGCATTTCCGCAACGGTAGATTCCGTCCTGCCTCCATTCCCTATACGTCGATTTGAGGTTTATCACTCGGGCGAAGCACTTCGGGCCGAGTGGGAACTCGAACGGGAAACCCGGCTGGGCCGCCTCGTGCTGTCGGGAAGCCGAGGAGACGACACATGGATTCCGATCACCGAAATTTCGGACGCGCGGGGGCACCACGAATGGCCCGCCGAGCCGGGCGGATTTTCCCGGTTCCGAGTTGAGGCCTTTGACATCGGGAGCAGTCAACCTTCCGCCGTTTCGGAAGCACCCCTCACTGGAAAACCTCGAACAGAACAGCCACTCGCGACCTTCCGCCCCCACCCTCGCCTTTTTCTCAACGAGGCAGACATTGAGGCCCTGAAAACTGCATCCCGAGAAGATGCCCGCCTGGGGCGTGCGCTCGGGACGCTGGTTGCGGAAGCCGTGCAGGTGCTCACCAAACTCAAAAACGGGAACCGATCCCTCCCGCGTAAACAGGCGCCAGAACACCAGAAAATCGCCGTCAACATACGCCAACTCGCCCTCGCCTGGGTCTTCACCGGACGGGAGGAATTTCGAAGCGCCGCAGTGGGAAGCCTGCTTGAATACGCCTCCTTCTATGCCGAACTGCCCGTTTTGCGGGAACATGCCGACGGACGGTTAACCTCTCAGACCCTGAATGAGGCGATGCTTACGGTCAACATTGCCTGGGCGTATGACCTGCTCCGGCCCACCCTGAATGATCAGGAAGCGGAGCAAGTTCAGAGTGGGCTCCTGCGCCCGCTCGGGCAGGTTCTCCTCCGCCGGGATCGAGGCCGTAGCAACTGGCAATCGTGGCATAATGCGGGCCTGCTCTGCCTGGGTATCGTGCTGGGTGATTCCCGCATGACAGACCAAGTTCTGCACGGCGACACCGGCATCTTTTGGCAACTCCGGAACACCTTGGGACGTGACGGACTCTACTACGCTCAATCCATCGCGTATCAGTATTTTGCCATGCATGCATTTACCATTTCCGCTGCGGTGGCGACGGCCAACGGACTCGATCTGTTTTCTCATCACGAGGGAGAGCGCAGTCTGCGCACCATGTATGACGCCCCTTTTTATCACGCATTTAGCAATGGCAACCAAGCCCCATTTGGAAACTCGCAGGTCAACTATACGCTGGCCATGCCGTTCATTGCCTGGACCTATGCCTTCGCGTATCACCACTTCAAAGATCCAAAATATCTCTGGTTGTGGCTCGCTTCAGAAGGGGAAGAACGGGCCAACGATTCGCGAATGCCAGTCGCAATTTGTCTGTGGAAGATTCAATCGGCCGGGGGCCCGCGGGGATCCTTCCCGGACAGCGCGAGTCCGCTGGTAATCGGAACGGGTCGCAGCCCGGTCTCAGCCATCCGGAATATTGCGGGCAGCACACTGCTGGAAGATGTGGGCATGGCCGTATTGCGTGGGAGCACGGTGACTCCCGGCGGTGAGGGGGCCATGATTTGGAAACCCCATGGAAAAACCGCGGGACATCAACATGCGAATAGTCTCGGGATCTATTGGCAGAGCCAGAATCACCGCTGGATTTCCGGAAGTGGCAAATGGGCCAGCTATTCTTCGGATTTGCACGAGAAGTGGGTCATGCAAACCCTCAGCGACAACACCCTTCTTGTCGGCCGGAAGTCCCATGCTCCCTTGGAAGACGGTTCGCCATACTGGGTCACGGATGAAGAAGGCAAGCCGAGTGGAGGCGAACTAACGGCATTCACCGCCGGCACGGATTTTGGTTTTGTCCAGGCTTTCAACAACCGTGTTTACGATCACGCCCTCCTGACCCGACGCTTCATCGTCACGGACAGCTATGCGGTCGATATCTCGGAGGTTCAGAGCAGCAAGGAGACGACATTCGACACTGTGCTTCACATCTCCGGCGACCTTCAGAAATCCGATGTGTCGCTGAAACCGAGTGAAGAACCACTCGGGCAAGGGGGCGGCTATGAGTATCTGACTCCCCGCCGGACCGGCGTCCTTGAAAACCGCTGGAATACCGAATGGATTTCGCCGGACGGAACGGAACGCCTCCATCTTACTATTTTGACGCCGGGTGCCGCGATCGGCCAACTCGCGCTGACTCCCTGGGCCGACAACAAAACCCGCTCCACGGTGCTCGTCTCCCAACAAGGGCGGAGCGCCCAATTTGTGAGCGTGATTCGTGCGACAAAGGAATCGGACCCGGTGGTTTCGGTTGAAATGGATGAAACCGCTTTGATCTCCAACACGACTGGAAAGCTGAATATCCGCCAGCAAAGCGGGTGGGAAGACGTCTTGGTTTGGAGCGACCGGGCATCCGAGACCTCATGGGGTGACATCGGCTTCGCCGGCCAGAACCTTATGCTTCGCCGGACAAGCGCCGGACAAGCGGTTGGCGCAACCATTGTTCGGGGATACCGTCTGTCCGTGGAGAGCAACCTGGGCTTTGAATTTGAATTCCCTGCCACCTGGAGTTGGAGACGACTGCCCGGCGACGAAGGTTTCATTTTGCTCTATGATGATGTGCCGCCCGCTAAATTCCGGGTGAGGTCGGACCGACAATATCATGCCTGGTTGCTGGATGCCAGGGGCAAGGTCACTACTCAGACAGTGCCGAAAGTGCCGGAGGAACCAAACACTTGGCTTCTGTCACCCCGAAGCAACATGATCTTTTCGTCGCAGGAATCCCCTCCTGCGCACACCGTCCCTCTTACTAAAACCATCCAATGATCAAACATCCCCGCTTTCTCACCGCTCCACTCTCGTTGCTCTCCGCCATCCTGCTGCCGCTGTTGGGCGTCTCCCCGGTGTTTGGTGAATCCATTTATGAAACCGGGTTTGACGGACCGGAGGGAGACCTCCCCGAGGGATGGGAGAGGTTGACGGACGATCCCTCCATCCAAACCACTGGAAAAGCACTGAGGCTAAGCCGGGATGGTTCGCCCGGAACCGGGGTGGCCCGGACGGTGGCGTTAGTTGGAAAGGACTCCTCGAACTGGACGGACTATGTGATCGAGGCCACATTTGCCGATCCCAAACCTGGAATCAATTTTCAGCGCAACGGAGTCTTCGCCCGCTGGAGTGGAGATCCCGAATTTCCCTTGCGAGGATACAACGCCTACCTTTCCGGGGATCAACTCGTGATTGCCCGGGATCTAACCCGGGGTGTGCAGCCGTCAGAAATTCTCGCCTCGGTGAAACTCAACACGGACCTGACCGCCAGCACCACCTACACTCTGCGCTTTCAATTGATGGGTCCCAAACTCCGTGCTGAGCTCCTGGATGCCACCGGGACCTCTCTGGCTGCTGCCGAAGCGGATGATGCCTCCTATTCCCAGGGTTCCCCCGGCCTTCAAGCTTACTTCGCCAGCGGGGGCCGCAGGGTGGAATGCCAACATTTCGTAGTGCTTCCTGTTTCCAAAAACTAACTCTTCTGCCTGCACTTCATGATTGTCCCGCCGTCCGCTAAATCCCATCGGCCCGGAATCGGCTCACCGGACGACCATGCCTTTACGATGGTTGAATTGCTCGCTGTCACCGCCATTATGATGGTCTTGGCCGCTCTCGTGTTTGTCGGCCTGGGCCGGGCGAGGGAGTCGGCCGACCGGGCTGCCTGTCTTTCCAATTTGCGCCAATTGGGCATTGCGGCCCGCCTCTACATCGACGACCGAAGGGAATTTCCTTCCTGGCAGCGCTGGTACTATCCCAGCACGTCGGACAATCCGGACGATCGGGGCTTTCGCGAATATTTTATGGAAACGACTGAAGCCGTTCCCACCGAAAGCGCGAGCATGACCAAGGCTACCAGCCCCCTTCTGGCCCGCCGCTTCCCCCCGTTCAGCGGTTCCAAACACACCTACGCGATGAATATTCACCTGTCATCACGCAAGCCGTACGGATTGGCCTCGCCGAGGCTGGTCGAGCATCCGAGCAAAATGATGCATTTCATGTACGGCCTTGCCGGAAATCGAAATATCTACGGGCAGCATTTTTACACTCCCTACCTCTATCACCTCACGGGTTCGGGCTCACTCAATGCCGTCGGCCATGAAGGTCTGGATCGTTTTTACGACAACGGCTACTCCAGTATTCTGTATTTCGACGGAAGTGCCTCGCGAATCTCCCGGGAGGAGTCGATGAAGTTCCTTCAATCCAATACCCCTGAAGCAAAGGTGTTCTGGCGCGGTCGCGAGGATTGAGTCTCCATGGAGGAAAATCAGGGGATTGTGAGGGGAAGACGACTGGCGGCTTGGCGCTGGGTCTGGGAGGGGGGCGCATGAAGCTGCTTTTGAACGGAGAATGGGCCATGACCTACACCCGGGAGGCTCCGGGATGGACAAAAATCCCAGGCCCGGAGGCCTTCACCGCCACGCTCCCCGTGCCCGGAATCTGGGATGATTTTCCGGAACGCTTTGCGGAGTTTGAAGTGGCCCGCAATGCCGGGTTTGCCGAGATCGAATTTCCCATCGACGGCAGTCCGTGTCCCGACGGTTCGTTGCCCTTTCTCGAAGGCACGGTTTGGCTGCAGCGGAATGTCGAGGTTGCTGGAAAATTCGAATTCCTCCGCATTGGCGGTGTGCGTCTGGAAGTCTGGGCCTGGTTGGATGGTCGGTTTCTCGGCCACCATCTGGGACATTCCACCGGGGTGGAGTTTTCCCTGCCTTCCACTTCCCCGGCTCCTGGCGAGCCCCGGGACTTGATCGTGGCCGTATCCAACTTGCGTCGGGACCGCACGGGATGTGACATCCGGGGGTTCGCCGGACGCAGCGGCGGCATTACCCGCTCGGTGGAGTGGATTTCCTTCGACGGTGCGGAAGTGCGGGATCTGTATTTTTATGCAGAAGAAAATCTCGCCATTGTGCAGGGAGAAGCGCTGCTGGCCGGAGACCTGGCAGAGAGTGAAATGCGCTGGGAAATTCGTGATCCCGAAACAGGAATGCTTTTGCTGCAGGGACGAGAAGGCCCCTGCACGGAACACATGCGCTGGACCCTGCCCTGCGGCCCGCTTCCCCTCTGGAGCGGGGAGGCTCCGAACCTGCTGGAAGTGCATGCCTGGGTTTGTGGTCCGCAGGGGGAGACAGGCGACCGCCATGTTCAGCGCATCGGACTCAGGAGACTGACCACCCAGGGCACCCGTCTTCTGCTCAACGGGTGTCCGGTCATTTTGCGAGGGGCGACAGAGCACGCGTATTTTCCTGAGACCACGGTTCCTCCCACCGACCCGGCCGTGTGCCGGATGATGGTGGCGAAATTCAAGGAGCTCGGCTTCAACTGGCTGCGTTTTCATACTTGGGTTCCCCCGGAAGAATATCTGGCCGCAGCCGATGAGGCCGGTTTGATGATCCAGGTGGAACCTCCGGTCGGCGCGGGCCGGGGAGAATGGGAGGCCATCCTGCGCACTGTGCGCCGCCATCCCAGCGTGGTCATCATCTGCGCCGGCAACGAAGAGCTTCTGGACGAGCAAAAAATCTCCGAGCTGGAGGGGTTTGTCGCGCTGACCAAAACGCTTGCGCCCGATCTGCTGTTCAACCCCCAAGAGGCTCTGCGCGGGGTGGAATATTGCTGGCGACCAGCAGATTTTGGTACCCCGGTGGAGCGGAAACCCTTCTTGCACAACCCGGCTCGGTTGGAACGGCTGCGGGAGTTTTCCGATCTGTTCGGACACTACTCCTGGGGGCAGCTCAGCTACGAATCGGTCCGGGGCGACTGGCGGAAAATTGATCAGAACCTAGCCATTTATGAAAAACCCTGCCTGGCCCACGAGATCGGCATTCACGGCAGTTTTTTGGATTTCTCGCTGGCACCGCGCCACCTCACTACCCGTGCCGGGGACCGGATCTACCGCCCGGCCTGGCGGGAACTCGAACGGGCGGGGTTCCAGTCACGCGCGGCCGAGTTGCATCGTCTCTCCTGCGCGTGGATGCGGATTCTGCGCAAGCACTGCGTGGAAACGGCCCGGCGATGTGAGCGGCTGGCAGGGTATGATTTGCTGGGGGCCATCGACCACCACTGGCACCGGCATGGGTATCCGTGCGGCATCATGAATGAATTTTTCGAAATTAAACCGGGAGAAACGGCTGCCGACGTGCTCCGCTACAATGGTCCCACCGTGTTGCTTTTGGATCTTGGGCTGCGCCGGAGCCTCCGGGCCGGAACGCTCTTTTCTGCAGTGGCAGCAGTTTCTCATTTTGACGGCACCACCGGACCGGACGTGCGCTTTTCCTGGAAGTTGGAGGATGCCGCCGGAAGGGTCCTGGCCGAAGAGCAATATCCCTCCAAGCCGTTGGCTCCGGGTCGTGTGCATACGCTTGGAACCATCCGAGCCGCCCTGCCCGAAGCGACCATGCCGCAAAAGCTCATTGTGCGCACCGGACTGCACTTCGGCGTCAAAGAGGTCGAAAACAGTTGGGACCTCTGGGTTTTTCCCAATGCCCCGCTCCCGGAATCGCCCGATGTGCAAATTCAGGACCATCTGAATGACGCGACCCTTCATTTTTTGGAGTCCGGCGGCCGCGTCTTGCTCCTTGGGACCGGTGGCCTCCCGTCGCGGCCGATAACTTTTCAAATTTCCGTGGCCGGACGGACCACGGGCAATCTAGCCCTTCCTGTGCATGAGCACCCGGCCTGGGGCGGCTTTCCCCATGAGGGGTTTTGCGACTGGCCATTCTTTCCTCTTCTTGAAGGAGGGTATGCGGTGGATTTTTCCGAATGTCGTGAATTCTTCCGTCCCATTCTCGAAGTGGTCTCTTCGTTCAAGCACCTCATTCCTCAAGCCGCAGTTTTCGAATGGCGGGTTGGTCAGGGGCGCCTTCTGGTCTGCGGTCTTCAACTTCCCTCCGGCGATCCCGGGGCGGACTGGCTCCGGGCGGCCCTGCTGCGGTATCTGTCCGGCCCGGAACATGGTGTGCTCCCCACAGTGCACCCCGACCATCTCCTCCAACTGAAGAAACTCGCGGACATCCCACCAAAACTCCCCGTCACCGACATGGGATTTGACGTCCTCGGTCAGGTGCCACCGGAATGACCGCTTTCCCCAACAGCCGGGCTTTTCGCAAGTGTTTGTTCAAGCCACCAAATCCCGCAGAAAAGGCAAAACCTATGTCACCCATCTGGTTGGCGAGTCCTCCCGCCTGCTTTTTCCCTGCGCCAAGCCTGCCCTCAAAGACCAGGCCTGCGGCACTCTGCTGGCCTCGGCCTGCGGCCTCTGCCCCGAGGAGAGCTTTGACGAGGACGATCTTTACGCGGCTATGGATGCAATCACCGGCCACTGGTGCGCTTAGGAAAAAGGTCTCGCCGCTGGAGCTTTCAAGGAACCTGTGAGTCTGGTACTCTACGATCTCACAAGCATTTACTTCGAAGGGACGGGTCCCGACCACATCGCCCGCTACGGCCACAGCCGGGACCACAGCAGCGGCCGGCCCAGACCATCCTGGCCGTTGCCACTGTCACCTCCGGAACTCCACTCCACCTTTCGGTCTTGCGGGGCAACCTCGCCGACAGCGCCACGTCATTGCCGGAAGCCCCTGGCGCAAAGAGCGTGACCGGGAGCGTCGAGAGCTCGCCAAAGCTGAGATCGAACTGGCCAAATTTGCCTCCGCCAAACGCAGCAACCCCGACGCACAAAAAATCGCCAGTCAGGTCGGGCTCACCCTCCAGCGCCTCAAAGCCTACAAATACTTCACCTCCCGGGTCGATAAATCCGGCATCCTGCGCGAACTCCAAACCATCCGCCTCGGCCAGATCTCGGTCGGAAACCCCCATGCTCCATCGCTTGCGCGTCTCACCAAAGTGCCAGCACATCTCAACTCCCTTCTCGCCAAACTCAAGCTCCTTGCCCTCTTCGCCTCCCTCCCAAGTGGGCCGCTTTTCCCGACATGACACAGATGTAGCCCGAAAAAATCCGAGCCTCCTGTCTCCATCGGCCTTTCCAGCCTCCTCCCGGGGAAGTTAGGTTAAGATTGGAGTCTGCCGGAGAGATTGGACTCCGGCGGGTTCCGCGGGGATTCGAG
>JBGSSC010000466.1:0-5658 GCA_041737265.1 Terrimicrobiaceae bacterium
TGCTGAGATTCCGGTGATCGATCTGGAGGGCTTCACCAAAAGACTGGGGGCTGACGACATGCTTTTCTGTGATCATGTGCACTTTCAGGAAAATATCCGGCGCTTGCAGGCCGGTTTTCTGGCCGGCTGGATCCAGTCGTATTTCGCAGGGCAAAGTGAGCCGGACGAAAATTGAGTTTCAGCAAAAACAATCACGCAAAACTCCAAAAATTATGCAGATCAAGATCCTCCCAATCCAACCGGTGATGTTCGCCTTGCTGTTCATCGCTCTGCCGGGAAACCCGGTTCTCGCCGTCGAAAACCTCCCGGCCGGTTTTTACTCGCGTGCCGGGCTCGAGCAAATGACTCGCGTTGATTATGCCGGGATGAAGGTCGTGAATGTTCGCGAATGTGGCGCTGCAGGAGATGGCATTGCCGATGAACGAACATCCTTCGACAAAGCCATTCGAGCTTTGCAGCCGGAGGGAGGAATCGTTTTCATTCCGAAGGGGGAGTATTATTTCGCCCCGACTCCCTTGCCGGAACGGAGGTCGTGGAATCCCAGGGTCGGCCTCAAGGGATTGAACAATATCCATTTTGTCGGGGAGGGGAATTCCTCCCGGATTATCTTCCGGCATCCTGCATCGGAATTGAAAACCGTTTTTTATGGGTGGGATCTCAGCGGTTCCAGCAATCTCAGCATCCGCGACTTGAGATTCGAGGTGCAGCCCTTTTTGCAAATGCGATGGGAACCCGGGATCGGGCTTACCCCCCTCACTTTCGGTGCCTTTGCTGACAACGTACAACTTGTGCGCGTTTCCACTGAGCAGGGAAGGATGGGGATGGTTTTCTGGGGAGGAAGCAAGAACACCTGGGTTGTGGATTGTGATGTCAGGAATACGGCTGCGGACGGAATCCACTTCCGGAACGGCAACGGGGTGACCGTGGCCTATACGTATGTGGAAAACAGCGGGGACGACGGAATTGCTCTCTGGGTGGCTCCAGGCAAAGAACCGGTTGATTACTCGCAATGGGGGCGCAATTACCGTGCGCTCTACAATGTCGTTGTCGGTACACGCTGGGGTCGCGGAATCGCCGTGAGTGGTGAGAATGTGGAGGTTATCGGAAACTGGATCGAAGAGTCTGTCTTCGCGGGGATCGGGGTGATGGACCATGATGGAACCGAACTGCCTCCATCGAATAACGTTCTCGTCGAAGATAACACCATCCTTCGATCCGGGATCGGTGTGCGGGAGGATAACAATCTGATCGGTCACAATGTCGGTGCCGGCATTCTCATCGCATCCGACATCGGCTCGGTCCGGTTGGTAAATAATAGAATTCTGCTGGGTGAGAACGAGGGGATTGGCCTTGGCTATCCATTCCCACTGCAGGCGGAAAGAATCGAGATTGCCGACAATACCATTTTGGGAAATCGCGGGGTGGGAGTGCGTGCCCAGCCGAAAGGCGTCTCATCAATAAAAAGCCTGATTCTTGATGGAAATGTGATTGCTGGAAACAAGGGGGGTGTGGTGACTTCCCTTCCGGAAGCGATTGTTTCCTCCGAGCCCGCGGACCTCTCCTCCATCGTTGAGCAGGCCGGCTTTGCCATTCCCCATGATTCCTTCGCCGTCATGCGTTCCGCAACGGCCGAGAAAGACTGGGACTTGCCTTCTGAAGCGTCCCTTGAGGGACTGCCGGTTGTTAATGTTCGGGACAAGGGAGCAGCCGGCGATGGCAGGACGAATGACCTGCCTGCATTTTTGAAGGCTCTTGAAGAATTGGCAAGCGCCGGAGGCGTGCTCCGGGTACCGGAGGGCACATATCTTTTCGAACCGGTTCCCGACGCAGAGCGTTCTCCGGATACCGCAGTCCCCCAACATTTGCTGATCCAAGGAGCAAAAAATATTCACATGGTGGGGGACCCGGGAAAATCTGTCATCCGGTTTTCAAGTCCGGACCACCAGGGCATCCGGTTTCTTGAATCGGATGCATGTTCGGTTCGCGGGCTGACGCTTCGTGGCATGTTTGACAATGGGAGCCGCAGGAACAGGGCCTTGCTCGATTTTGCCGCCTGCACGAATATGACCGTCAGCGCACTGGAAATCAACGGATCCACGGGACCCGGAATCCTGTTGGATTCCTGCCGCGGGGTTTCTGTGAAAGGCAGCCGCATTTTGGATTCTCTAACAGAGGGAGTCCGGGTGGTTTCCTCCCGTCAGATTGCGTTGGAAGGCAATGTGATCGAGCGGGCCAATTTTCATGGGATCCAGGTTTTCTGGTCGGGAAGCATCTGTCGTGAGCCTCAGTTTGTGCGTATTTCGGGGAATCGCATTCTTGATACGGTGCTGGGAGCGGGTGTCGGTGTGGCAAGCGGGTATGCGGTTGAAGTCGTTGGAAACCACATTGAGCGCGGAGGGCTTGCGGGTTTGACCGTTTACGAGCATTCGCGATTCTTCAGCCCCCGCCTGGTCACCCTTTCAGGAAATACAATCCTTAACAGTCCGAGCAACCCGCTCAGCTATGTCCAGGGAGGGATCGGAATCTTTAAGCTCTATGGCGGACGCACCGGAGAAACGGTGATCTCCGTCGTCGATAACATCATCGACTCGCCGGGTGGGGTGGGAATCCGGGTCTGGAGCAACCGTCCGTCAAAGGATCAAAGTCCGTTTGCCATATCCCGCCTCACCATCAAGGACAATAAGATCACCGCAATGAGCGGGGTGGAGGTCAAAGACTCCCTGATCGAATGGTTTCTCTGTGAGGGCAACACCCTGCGGGGAGGCGGAGACCTCCTGCTCATCGATGACAACCAGCGCAAAAGCATCAAGGAATTCGTGGCAAAGTAGAGTGAATGAGGAGTGGTGGTTGACGCAAATAACGGCTCCCGCTCAATGATCCGCGTAGTTGCTTCACCATGAATGTCTGCCTGGCCCTTGAGAAGGTGCTGACTGCGCTGCGAATCCTGGGCGGGGCCGCCAAAATCCACAGAGGACTTTTTCCCTCGGTGCTCGATCTGGAGGGAGTTCCCGTTTGGCGGCTTCCTGCACCTGCAGCCGGGCAAAGACAAAGTGATCGCTCCTTTCCCGGGAGCAATCTCATGCATGATCATGTGACACTGGGAACCATGAAGCACCTGGCAGGGATTGACCGGGGAGCGGATCTTTCAGAAATAGCTGATGCCGGCATTCGAAGGTTTGTCACCCATTGCTGCACCTCTGCCAGTGGTCTGTTTCCATGGGGCGAACACGCATTCTGGAATCTTTCGGATGATTGCCCCGGGAACTCTTATACATTGGATGGCACAGCGGATGGACTCAAACACGACCATCTTCTCCAGGCGCCGGTTTGGTTATGGGAGGAAATCCGGAAGGTTGATCCCTGCAAGGTTAACGCCTTCGCCCGGGGGCTCGACAATCATTGGAGGAGCAATTCTCCCTTGGAGTACAACCGGCATGCACCCATGCAAAAACAAGAGCGAATCTTCAATGCGGATCCGGTGTCATACGATTTTCCGAGGCATAGCGGGTTCTATGCCTTGGATTGGGCTTTTGCATACCGGCACTCGGCTGAAGAGGCGTTCCGGAGCCAGATCGGCGGGATCGTCGACTACTGGTGGCTGCGACGACATTCGAGCAATGCGCTGCAATTGTCCTCCCGCTTTGATCAGAAACATTCTTCCTACGGGGATTTGGCTTACGCGCAAACGCTGTCGCTGGGTGTGAGCCTGCTGGAAACTGCCGCCGAGCTTGGACGCACGGATCCCGCCCTGGCTGCGATCTGCCGGGAGCGTGGGGAAGCGTACGTTTCGGCATTTCTTCAGGGTCCCCATGCTCCAGAGAACGGGGTTGTTGTCTCCACGCAAAGTGCGATGGACAAAGGAACACGGAAACTCATGCCGCTATGGGGCAGCATTTACGGGGACCATACTGCCGCAACGGCAGGACTGCTTCTCCTGCGGGCGTGTGACTTTCTTGAAAGGACGCAACCCTTGATTGCCTTTTGTGAAAAGCTTGCGACGGGTTACCCCACGCTTCCATCATCCCTCTGTGTTCCTGCCAAAGATGCAGGTCAGGTGGTGGGTTTCTTCACTGAACTTTCCCTAAGAGGTGGCAGGAACCCATGGAGACAAAAAGCATGGGATCATGCCAACCAATCATTGGACATCTATCTTGATAAGAAACTCCCCCGCTGCGCTGCCGGGCTGGATTGGTATGAGTCTCAAATGCTTCCCGGCCACCTTCTCTCCTGCATCGCACGGCTGGCCTGCATGGAACAGGACGCTTCAGTTTCAAGCGTCTGGGAGGCGGATTTTTCCCTCAGGTAATGCGCCCGGAACCACAGATGGCATCATCTTCCAATTATTCCCATGGATATAATCCCCGCCACAATCGACGCGCCAACGCTTCCTTTTCCCGAAGGTAAGCGTCCCATGGCAGGACGTCATGCCCTGCCCATTAGTGCGGATCCCGAGGCTCCCACACGCTTGAGTTGGAGTCACCGCAAACCCGAAACCCCACTCACGCTGCGCTTCACCGCCGCGCTGGACGCACGGGTTCCCCATCATGTTCTTGTGAGCAACAGTGCTACCGGTGAACTCTATGGTACTATTGAAGCGCTTTACGCCTGCCCCGGACAAGTTTTCGAACTAGCCTTAACCGGAGAGCAATCCCGGAACGCGCTGCGGGACGGGCTTTCCCTCAGTCTGCCAAACGCATGGCCTCCTCTATGGATCGTCGCTCCGGGTCCGAATGCCTCCGCACCCTTGCTGCCTCATCTTTATCCCGACAGCGCTCCCGCCACACTTGAAAACTTTTTGACCCTCTTCTGTTCGGATGCTTCGCTCCAGCCCTGTGATTGGATGGAGGTTTGTGTCCTTGATGGATTGCAGGACTGGACAAGCCTTGGCCGAAAGGACGCAAGGGAAGCCCTGGCACTTCACTTGGACACCTTTTTCCATCCGGGAACCGGACAGCGCGAAAATATGTTCGGCAATCCCTGTCATCGGGAGCCTCCAGGCGCGGAAAGCACCGGTCCCTATGCCATCCTTGCCTCAATCGAGCCCAACCACACAGATCTCGGTCTTGCTGATGAAGGTTTCAAAAAGAACCGCCACCCTGACCTCGGAACAATCGGAACCGAACGCATCGTCACGGAAAGCAACTATAACATTGCCTATCCCATGATGGTCATGGCGATCAAAGCCGGTCGGCCCCATCTCCGTGATCGCGCACTGCTCCAACTCGAAACCGCCCGCCGGCTCCTCGCGGACACGGATAACCTTTATCTGCGCCATCATATCGCATCCGGAGAAAGAACGTTCTGCAATTGGAGCCGCGGCATCGCCTGGTATTTTGTCGGACTTGTCAGAACCCTCGCCCTCCTCCCCGAAAATGAACGACCCGAAACCCTCGTTGCTGAGGCCGGGAGGGTTGCCGCCTGGGTCACCCGCCATCAGCTCTCCCGCGGACTCTGGCCATGCTTCCTCAAGGAAAATGATATCCCGCCCGACACCTCAGGAAGCGCCGGCATCGCTGCGGGGATCGCAATGGGCATCCGCCACAATCTCGTCGATCCCACCTTCCTTCCCGTCGCCGCAAAAACCCGGGATCTCGCCGGTCACATCAAAGTGCACCACCTGTGGTCACATCAAAGTGCACCACTTCGGATGAGGTTTTT
>JBGSSC010000472.1:0-3715 GCA_041737265.1 Terrimicrobiaceae bacterium
GCAATGTCGTTGATGCAGTGGTTCACAAGATCCTGCCCGACCGTGTCGTGCCGGTCGGTGGCAAAGGCAATCTTGAGTTTGGTCCCGACACCGTCGGTGCTGGCAACAAGCACCGGGTCCTTCATTCCGCGGAAGTCCGGACGGAACAACCCGCCAAATCCGCCGATCTTGGCGAGGACTTCGGGGCCGTGCGTCGAACGCACCAACTTCTGAATCCCCCCCTTGACCGCATTCCCTAGGTCCACATCGACCCCCGCACGTGCGTAGGCTTTTTTCATAAAGGCAGACGCTCGTCTCGGTCGATGAGCCGCGCACGTCCCGCACGGCGCTCCATGATGAGCTTGTCGAAAACAGCATTGTAGGGCACCGGGTAATCGCCGTTGAAGCATGCCGCGCAAAAATCGGATGCCGGCCGGCGGGTGGCCGCGATCATTCCCTCAAAGTCCAGATACCCCAGGGAATCCGCACCCAGGTATTTGCAGATCTCCTCGTGCGTGCATTGATTCGCAAGCAACTTGTCGGGGTCGGGAAAATCGATGCCGTAGTAGCAGGCGAATTTGTGAGGAGGGCAACTGATCCGCATGTGGACCTCGGCGGCACCCGCCTCGCGCAAATTCACCACACGGGCGCGGGCCGTCGTTCCGCGCACCACCGAATCATCCACAACAACCACCCGCTTCCCGCGCACCGCTTCCCCGATCAGGTTCAGCTTCACCCGCACATTGAAATCCCTGATTCGCTGGGTCGGCTGGATAAAGGTTCTGCCGATGTAGTGATTGCGGACAAACGCGGGGTAGTAGGGAATGCCGAGTTCCTCCGCGAAGCCGAGCGCCGCGTAAACTCCGGAATCCGGCACCGGCACGACAAGGTCCGCTTCGGCCGGACACCGCCTCGCGAGCTCCCTCCCCATTTCAACCCTCACGCTGCCGACGTTGGTACCACCGATGTTGGTATCGGGACGCGCAAAGTAGACGTACTCAAAAACACAGAAGGCACTCCGCGCCGCGCGGAACGGCCACTCGCTCCGGATGCCGGAATTGTCTATGATAACGACCTCACCAGGCTCGACGTCGCGAACATGTTCGGCCCGGATCAAATCAAAGGCACAGCTTTCGCTGGCAAGCACGTAGGCACCATCTTTGCGTCCGATGCTCAGCGGACGGAACCCGTGCGGATCCCGCACCCCGATGATCTCGCGCTCGCCCATGAGCACGAGCGAGAATGCCCCCTCCAAATGTCGGAGCACGCCGAGCACGCTGGAGGATTCCCGGGGTTGTGCGAGGAGGTGAAGAACGATCTCACTGTCCACCGTGGTCTGGAAAATCGAACCTTTGGCTTCGAGTTCGGCGCGCAGCTCTGCGGCATTGACGAGGTTGCCATTATGGGCGACGGCGATCTGCCCGCGGGCGGTATCGACGACGAATGGCTGGGCATTGCGCCTCGTGCTGGACCCCGTGGTCGAGTAGCGCACGTGGCCGATCGCGCGGGTGCCAGCGAGGCTCTCAAGGTCCGCAGGGGAGAAGACCTGCGAGACGAGGCCCATCCCCTTGTGGGTGGCGAACGGGCTGTCCGATCCCTTCGCGGAGACAATCCCCGCACTTTCCTGCCCGCGGTGTTGGAGAGCGAAAAGGCCGTAGTAGGTCAACATCGCGGCGTCGGCATGTCCGAAGACTGCAAATACGCCGCATTCGTGCGAAGGCTTGTGGCGCTCGGGGCGCGATTTGTTGGATGCACTCAAGGTTTGAAAACTCCGCCGCGGTCGGTCACCCAACAACGTTCTAGGTGCTTGTAGAGTTTGTCGAGCGTATCCCTGCTCGTAACGCGATATTCGACGGTGTGGGCATGCGTGGCAACCGGGTAGGATTTGATCACTTTCGATGTCAGCGCGTTGTCTCCGGTGCGTTCGAGCAGTTCGCGCGCTTTTTCTTCAGCCAAATTGATGGTGCTCTGTCCGAGCCCGGCCGGAGAGTCGGGTACCGCAGGGTCGAGGAAGTAAAACCGCGCGATGACCGAAGAGTCGGTTGCGATGCTGACCTCAACGACCTTGGCAACGCCCTCGACGATGTATTCGTGCTGGCTGATCGACCGGATCGCCTTGAGGAGCACAAGGTATTCCCCCGCGGGCATCTGGGCTTTCCAAAAGTCATTCCGGTTTGGCGGAGGGGTTGCCTCCTGGGCGCCAGCACGATCCAGGCAAAGGAGCACGACGGCAACGAGTGCGATGCGGGTAAGGGCGGCCATTCGGAATTCAGAAGATAATTTCCGGCTGCCCGACGGAGACAAGCAACCAGTGCCAAGGTTTCCAACTTTCCCGCTCCCACGCAAACACGAACTCTTCTTCAAGCTCGCCCGTACGCGAAAAAAGCATCTCCCCGATCGTCGTGCCACGGCCTGAGAAGACAAGATGCCCCCGCCAGACTCCGGAAGAGGGGGTTGCCTCCACCCGCCACCCTTCGGCGGGGAGGATCTCCAAAGCCAGAAAGTGCCGGCCGAAGTCGGATGCGGTTTCCATGGCCTGTGTGCGGTCCTGATTCCATGCGTCTTTGTATGAGGGAGAAAGCAGGCGGGCGGCCCGCTTCCAGTCGCGGGAACTCGCGGCTGAGAGAAGGTTGTTCATTTTCCGTTCAATCTGCCGGGTCGGCTGCAAATCCCATACCAACCATGCGGCTGCCCCGATGGCGAAGGCTGCCAGAAGGCCGACGGAAAGCGGAATTCGTCCCATGCAGCACTCAGATCGCGCTGCCGATCATCTTTTTAAGCCGGATCATGCCCCGGCGGATACGGGCCTTGACCGTTCCGAGGGGTTCATGGAGCCGTGCGGCGATTTCCTGCTGGCTGAGACCCTTGAAATACGCCATCTCAATGGCTTCCCGCTGCTCTTTGTTGAGCTTCATCACCGCAGAGCGCAGGATGCGCCCCTGCTCGCTGCTTTCGAGATCGTCGAGGGGTTCGCGGTGGGTGACGAAAGCATCGCTGCCCGTCTCGCGTTTGACATCCTCGCCCAGCCGCAAACGGCGCTGCAGCGAACGAAGGCGGTCGATCGCCTTGTTCCGGGTCATCGTGATTGCCCACGTCAACGGCTTCCCGCGGGCCGGGTCATACATCGGTGCCTTTTCCCAGATCATGAAAAGTACATCCTGGGCGACGTCCTGGGCGTCCGCCTCGTTCGCGAGCACGCGCAGGGCGGTCGAGTAGATCAACCCGGAGAACCGTTCGTAGAATTCCTCGAAGCTGCGACGGTCCCCGGTTCCGATTTTCCGGACCAGTTCTTCAATGGCCGCCGTGTCGAGCTCGTACATAGGGAACACCTATAACTGCACAACGGCCAAAAGTCATGTGGAAAGGGGGGATTCCCGCCCGCTTCCGCCCGAGGTGAGCCCGGCGCCAGTGAAGCGAACCGACCGAAGGAACCGACTAATTCGTTGCCGATGAAGTTTTCTTTTTGGAAAGCAGAAGCTGCTCCGCGAGATCGGAGATCACCCATTCTTCTGCAATAAGACCTTCCCGGAAGTGGCTGATTACAACGTCCCGCCACACAATCTCGCGGCCTGAGGCGGGGAAACCCTTGAACGGCCCATCCTGCCGTGCCCGGAGCGTGCGTTGCCAGGCAATGCGGTCCGCCCCCTCCACGAGAATCTCCACCTCCACCTTCAGATGCGGAAACGCACGCTGATACAGCTCCAACAATCCTCGAACCAGTTTGTGCCCTCCCGCC
>JBGSSC010000463.1:0-2213 GCA_041737265.1 Terrimicrobiaceae bacterium
CGGCGATGTTCTCCCGCTGCCGTCCGTGGCCCTCGCGCTGGACTCCTTGCCTGACGTGCGTTTGATCAACGGCTACGGACCCACCGAAAACACAACCTTCACCACCTGCCACACCGTGCGTCCTGAGGACTGCGCTCGCGCCTCCATTCCGATCGGAACTCCTGTTGCGAATACGAGCGTCCGCATCGTTGATGGTTCGGGGCGAATGGTGCCAATTGGAGTTCCAGGGGAACTGCATGCCGGGGGCGATGGACTCGCGATCGGCTATCTCGCCGACGCGGGCCTCACAGCGGAAAAATTCATAACGTCTCCCGATGGCGCAAGGTGGTATCGCACAGGGGACAGGGCGCGGTGGATGCCCGATGGCACGATCGAGTTCCTCGGCCGCATGGACAGCCAGATCAAGATACGGGGTTTTCGCATCGAGCCCCTGGAGGTGGAGGCGGCCCTCCTTCGCCTGCCGGGAGTGGCTACCGCAAAAGTTGGCACACGAGGGGTTGGGGCTTCGGAAAAAAAAATGGTTGCCTGGATCTCAGGCCTCGATGGGATGCTTCCAGACGCCAGGGAGGCGGCTCGTGCATTGGCCCGGCACCTGCCTCGCCATCTATGCCCCGACGCTATCGTTCCGGTGAAGTCATTCCCCCTCACCCCGAATGGCAAAATCGACACAAGCGCACTGCCCGATCCGCTCACGACGAGGACGCAGGATATAGAAGTTGTGCCACCCGAAACCCCCACCGAAAAGCGTTTGGCAGCCGTGTGGTGCGAATTGATCGGGATTTCGCACGTCGCCAGGAACGATGATTTTTTTGAAATCGGGGGGCACTCACTGCTCGCAATTCGCATCTTCGAGCGGATCCGAAGGGAGTTTGGCGCGGTCCTGCCTCTGGCCAGCCTTTTGCAAGAACCCACTCTCGCCGGTCTCGCCCGGCTCATCGACGAGGCGATGCAATCAACCGCGGATGAAAGTCTTCCAGTCTCACTTATCACTGCTGTGCGGCGCGGGGGAAACAGGCCTCCCTTCGTCTGCATTCACGGCGGTGACGGAGGGATCATTTTCTATCGCGATCTCGCGCCGCACCTGGGCGATGAGCGTCCATTTCTGGCCATTGAAGCTCCGGCACTTAACAGCGCGAATGAGATCATCGCGGAAACGGTGGAGAACATGGCCGAAAAATACCTCATGCTTCTGCGCAGGGAGAAAGGCAAGGGCCCATTCCTGCTTGGCGGCTACTCGTTCGGCGGCCTGGTTGCCTTTGAGATGGCCAGCCGCCTCGCGCAGGAAGGAATAAACGTTCCTCTGCTTGCCCTCTTTGATACCTCCAACCCCGCCGTTAAGGGCAAACCGTTCAGCCCGCGGGAACGTCTGACCCATGCATGGCGCAACGAAAGCGATTGCCCGCTCATTCAACGACCGGCGAACCTTGTGCGGCGCCTGATCACCCGAACTCTCTTTCGTCCTTTCAAAGAAAAGCCCGTCGAACGGGACTCCCGCCACGAAGAAATGTGCGCCGCCCATCTGGAGTCCATGAGGGCCTATCGCCCGGGGTTCTACCCCGGAAAATTGACCCTCTTCAAAGCGGCGGACGAGGACCCTGTCCTTAAACGCCCCCCGGATTACGGGTGGTCCCAAGCCGCGGCAGAGGTCGAAATTCTCCTCATCCCCGGACGCCACCTTACCCTCTTCGACGCGGACCATGTCCCCATTCTCGGACGGGAGCTGAAGACGAAGTTAACAAACCTCTGATCCTAATCCGGCGGGAGCCGGTGCCAAGGGCGGGACTGTGGGCAGGGGGCCCAACGAGAAACAGGTGGCAAGCATTTCGAAGAAAAAGGCTGCACAATCCGCTTAACATCACGCTCGGCTGAATGTAATAACAATGGCACGGCAGGTGCCCCCCGGCCGCCAATCCTACATTTTATGACACAAGACACAACGCAAGGAGACATCGGACTCATCGGGCTCGCCGTGATGGGTCAAAACCTCGTCCTCAACATGAACGATCACGGCTTTACCGTGGTGGTTTACAACCGCACGACCGCGACAGTAGACAAATTCCTTGAGAATGAGGCCAGGGGAACGAAGGTGCAGGGGGCTCACTCGATCGAAGAGCTGGTATCCAAACTCAAGCGTCCCCGGCGAGTCATGATGCTCGTCAAGGCGGGGCAGCCAGTGGACGATTTCATCGAGCAGCTTCTCCCTCATTTGGAGG
>JBGSSC010000521.1:0-5951 GCA_041737265.1 Terrimicrobiaceae bacterium
TGGAATCCGAAACACCGACCATCCTCACCGCCTACGAAGATGCCGCTTGTGTCCAACGTCTGGCTGAACTGATTCTTTCGCACCAACCCGAAGCCATCCTCAGCCACAGCATGGAGACGGGCAATATCGAGCATGTCGGAAGTTGCTTATTGGTCTCCGCCGCCTATCAAAAGGCACGCCAATCAGGTTTCGAAGGCATGCTTTTGTTTTGGTATGACATTACCTCCCCTCCGGCCGCAGCCACCCAACGGACCTGGGACACCTTTGTCAATGTGACCGGGTACTGGCAGGCCAAGCTGGAGGCCATTGCCCTGCACGCCTGTCAAATCGTTGACGCCCACGCACTGGATCTTCCGAAATTCGGTCCTGCCTGCGCCTGCGGTGATGCAGAGGTCTTCCGGATTGCCGAAAGGGGATTACCGCCGGACTACCCCCATCCCTTCTCCTTGGAAATATTCCGCAACGCGAGGTAACCCGGAGCCGGAGTGAGATTTGATCTGTTCATATTATGAAAAAAACCAAGCATCCAATCCGCTTTGCCGTAATCGGCGCGCGCCGGGGAAAAACGTTTATCCGTTCCGCTCAAACGATCGGAGACGATGTAACGCTGGTCGGGCTTTGCGATGTCAATCCGGAGGCACTGGCGGATTGGAAGGGCGAGCCCGGGCTCCGGCTGTATTCCGACTACGGACAAGTACTCGACGACCCGCAGGTTGATGCGGTCTGTCTGGCAACGCCCGTACCGCTCCACGCCCGCCAGGCCATCGACGCACTGAATACCGGCAAACACGTGTTAAGCGAAGTCACGGCAGCCTACACACTCGCGGAGGGCCGGGAACTTATCGCTGCGGTGGAGCGTTCCGGACGGACTTACATGATGGCCGAGAACTATTGCTTCAGCGCACCCATCCTTCAGGTTCAGAACATGGTTGAGCAAGGAGTTTTTGGCGAACTGAGTTACGCATCGGGAAGCTACATTCACGACTGCCGGGAGTTGTATTTTACCAGTGAGGGCGAACTCACCTGGCGCGGTAGGCTGCAACACGATCTGATTGCCAACACCTACCCCACCCACTCACTCGGCCCCGTCGCCCGCTGGCTCGGAATCAACCGCACGGATTTTCTCAAAACCACTGCCACCTGGCATAGCGTCAGCCTGGCCATGAACCACTATGTAAACCGGAACCACCCGGACCGAACCGAGTACACGGAAGCCGGATTCTGGAAACATCCGGACACCGTGAGCACCCTCATCCGAACAGAAAAGGACCGCCTCATCGATATCCGGGTGGATTGGCGCTCCCCCCGTCCACACCACATGACCCGCTACGAGTTGCAAGGAACGAATGCTTCCTTTTCGTGGCCTGACGGGCCCAAGGCAGAACCTTTGATCTGGATCGAAGATCGCAGCCCCACCAATGAGCGCGGCATCGCCACGGAATGGGAACTGCTCTCCAAGTACCGGGAGGAATTTGAACATCCGCTCTGGCGAAAATACCGCCCACAAGCCGAAAAAACCGGCCATGGCGGGGGGGATTTCTTCATCCTGCAGGAATTCGCCGCCGCCATCCATGAGGACCGTCTGCCACTGATCGATGTTTACGACGCAGTCACGTGGTCGGCTATCACCCCCTTGAGTATCGAGTCGATTGCGAAGGGCAACGCACCGGTGGATGTGCCAAATTTCAAAGCCGGAAACCAGCGGTAGTCACAAAATTCCGGAACCTTGGTTCCTTAACCATGAAATCCTGCGCAGAAATCGCATGACTTTCCGAAACGATGCAGGCCTCACACCAAGGATGGGAAGGAATGGAAGGGGGAAGATTGCCGATTGTTGTTTGGGAATTTTCTGCCGCTTGGCCGCTCCGCAGGCGCATTCTTGCTTCTCCTTTGCTTCCTTTTACTCCTTTGCGTGAGGTCCTCTGTCATTTTATCGAGGCTGAATGGCGTTTCAGCCATGATGACATGAGCTTTGCTGTGAATTATTTTGCGCAGCAAAATATTTTAATCCGGCGGTAACGGCACCCTTTCCTCACCGGCTCCCATTGCCAGCAACCCCGCTCTTGGCACCGGCTCCCGCCGGATTAGTGAAGATAAAAATATCTCTGGTAGAACCGCACTGCTTTCAAAACGCGGGGCGGCAGACCGCTGCTATTTAGGGCCCCATCCCATTGAGCCAGGATATCATTCGTGCCAGCCACGCTGTCGGGGAGGAGGCCGGAGAGAGTCTGCAACCCGTCAGGAGGAAGAAGTGCACGGGAATTCGGATCGAGGGCGGCCATTCCCACAATGATTGCCGAAACTTTTTCGCTGGAAGGCAGGTCCCCCCACGAGCGGAGGAGATTGAAGTTCGTTCCGGTTGAGGGAGTTGGTGGGACTTCCCGCAAGCTCCCATCGGCCATCAAGAACGCGAACTCCAACCGGAATACGCCGGATGCCGCCACATCCAGCGAGCCGGGATCCACTGTCGTCGCGACATTTGAGCTGCTAAAAACCAAACCCTGGGATCCTCCATCCCAACCAACCCCTTTCGCCCCTCGCAAGAGGACATGCCGTCCAAAGTTTTCGACAGAGTCCACAACTCCGGCATGATCGGAAACAAGGTAACTCACCCGGGAAATACCACGAACGCCTCCGTATCCATCCACCCCGGCATGAAATATAATCCGATCATTGCCCGGGCATTTTTCGACGATGTCGGGGAGGTCCTTTCGTTGAAGCTGGGCGGCAAAATCCGCTGCCATGCGGTCCAAAGCACCCCGGCTGGCGGAATCGGCATTCATCCGCAACTTCGACGCCGTGGTGACCAGGATGGCGCTGTCTGTAACAGACACCAGGACCAGGGCCACAAGCGCAAAGACCGCCATGGCAACCAGCAATTCCAGAATGCTGAAGGCCCGCCGCTCTCCCGATTTCCAGACTTCAGTTTGTTGACACATTGTCTTGCAGAAAAATCACCGCCTCAACCCAACCGGAGGGCTCAGGCCTCGCCGCCGGCCAACCAACTTGAAGGTACACATTTTGAGAGATGTCCTTGGCCGCATCCGCGGCCCGAACCGACCACCGGACCTTGTATCGGGCCTCGCTATTGGTCCCGCCGGCAATTCTCCCTCCGTGCTCATCGAAATAGTTGGTGCCGGAGTTAACCACTGTCAGGGGGATTCCGCTCAGCAGGGATTGGTTGGTGAGCCCGGAGGAAGCGGCTATTTCGGTCGAGAGGCTGGAAAGGATATTCACTGCCATGGCCTCATCGGAGCTTTCCCGCGCAAGCCCCAATCCGGTCGGCAACAATCCAATCATTATCACAACTCCAACTGTGACTATCCCCAGCGCAATCGTTACTTCAACCAAGGAAAAAGCCAGCATGGAGAACGGACGTTTCATGGCCGATAAAGAGACACCGCACCGCTCAATCCCCCGATCTGAATTGCAACAGAGTTGTCACGGTTTCGGATTTGGCCATCCACCACCTCCTGAAGTCCGATTTCCGTGATCCGGTACGGCTGGTCTTGAGCGATCCGGCATTCTCCCCGGCTGTCGAATTGAATCACCTGGGTGTCGAAGGTGACCGGCTTGGCCCCGGCAATAGAAAACTCCAGAATGGGCGAGGACAGATTCGCGACCTGAGCCTCGTCCTCGGCGGCAGGCCGTTCCGCCGACGCATCCAGAGAAACCACCCTCACCCGCTCAAATCTTCGTATGTGGTCAAGGGGCACCAGATCCTCCGCCGTAGGGTGCGCATCGCCATTGCGGGAGGAGACCACACCCGCCACCAACGAATCCGGGCCGGATTGGGTGAATCCTACCCATACATAGGTATTTCGCGCCATCGCGTAAGCGCGGGCCTGCTCGAGAAGGTCGGAGATCTCACTGCCTGTCCTGGTCAGGCTGCCTCCCTTCCCGATCTGATTAAAGGCCACAAGCGAAAAGGTCGTCAAAACCGCCCCGATCGACACGGCAACCAGAATCTCGATCAAAGAAAATCCACCGCGAACCGCGAACACTGGAGAGGTCGTATTGTCTCCGGTTCTTTCCTGCCTCAGCACCATAGCGCCACCATTCGAGAAAACAGGGGGCTCGAACAGCCCAATAATATTAAACCGTTGCATGACCCAACCCGAAGGTTGAGGCCCGGGTTGAGACAGCCCCGATCAACTCCCCCGGAAGAAGGCGGCATCAATTATCTTCCGCCGGGATGGCATCGGGAGGATTTTACCGGGATTTAGAATGATTCCTTCAAGACTCGCTGTGACATTCAGCCGGATGCCCATCGCTCCATCGCGGATTGATAAACCGGACCTCACCGGCCAGGGAAACCGCGCGAGATATGTCCCCCCAATTCAAGAGGCCTGGCAAATGGAGGGCCATGGAATAGTAGCTTTTCCGGGGAGTCGAACGAGGCCCCTGATTGCGGAACACAAGACTATGGGGGCTGTCTTCGAGGACGACCGGATGACCCTCCTCCGAAAGAGCCGACTGAAACAATGCCGCCAATCCTGCTTCCTTATAACCCCCAAGGGTAATTTTTTCAGCGCCAAACTTATCGTTCAGAACGGCGGCCACCAGTGCAAAATCCCGAACCCATTCCCCGATGAGGGTTCGACCCAACCAAAGGCAGGAGCGACTCAAATTGTGATAGACAGAGCCACAGGAGTCGTCCAAACGTTCGGTCTCCCCTGTACCCCAAAGATCGATCACAGCAACGCCATCGCCTGAGGCAACCGCCTCCTGAAAGACCCGGGTCTCGACCAGGTCGTGTTTGCCGGTGATCCCCGCCAATAGAAAATAGTTTTTTGGACTCAAGGAAGCCTTTTCCAGCCCCGATGGTTCACGTAAAATAACCGGAATCATTCTTCCGCAATCTGTTTCTAACGCAAAGCGCGTCCACCCGCCTCCTCCCGCCCCGTAGCGGTGCAATGCTTTCAGCTCCAAGGCTTTACCGGTTCCAAGCATTCCGGCTAATTCAACCAACTTCTTTTTGTGGTCCGAGGAGCCATCTCCACCGGAGCACTTGCGAAGATCGGCTCCCCTCCTACGACAGTATTCTGCAATCGAAATGACCTTCGGATCGCGTTTTCCTTCAGGAAAGACCATCAAGTCCTTTTCAGGCAGACACTCAAACGGTGTTTCAGCCTTCGGAGCTCCGTGTCCGATACCGCAGAGGTGAAGGTCGAACCATCCGAGCATCGCTTCGCGCATTTCAGGCCAATATCCATGGGGCTGATTAAACACTTGGTACGCCAGATTTCCGTCCACACCGAGACATTGAAACACTCTCCGGGCCTCTGTGACACTCCGGATCATCTCCCTCGGGAGAAACGCGCTGTAGATTTCTCCAAGGCAACTGCAAATTTTCATCGCGTTCGGCGCAGCCAAGGCAAGGACTGCGGACTCCTCCATAAAAGTCAATCCACCGGGAAGGGTTTCACAAACACAATTGCTCCCGCCAATATAGGACTCAAAGGTCCCAACGCTGGCAACCGGAACGGAAGCCGCAACACGATCATCCATGGCGGCCAGCCACATAGTCTGATTGCCGCCACCACTGGCTCCGGTCGCCCCAATCTTATCAGAGGAGACATAATCCAGCGAACAGAGGAGATCGACCCCCCGCATGTTGTCGATCAATTCGATCCCCATCAAGGTCTCCCCGATATTGAAAAGTGATGCACCGAGCATTTCCCCGTGGTATTCGTACTCTCCGTGAGTCGTCGCCCTTTCCCCGGCACCAAAAGCGTCCACAGCCAGGCAGACATAGCCGTTTTTTGCCAACGTGTGTCCGCGGCATTGAATCCGTTCCGCAAGTCGCCCCTGTGCCCAGTGTCCATGCATGCAGAGAACTCCCGGAAAAGGCCCCTCCCCGTCCGGAACATAAAGGTTCCCGGTGACGTAGAAGTCCTCCCGACTTTGGTAGTAGATGTTTTTTACCGAGTATCCGTCCATGGCAGTCG
>JBGSSC010000481.1:0-2672 GCA_041737265.1 Terrimicrobiaceae bacterium
GGCACATTTCTTGTGCCGGTGAGGGCGGTTTCCACGGGAGACGGCACGAGTGCTGTCTGGAAACTCGACCCCGCATCCATGCAGGTGTCCCGGTTGACGGTGGAAACTCTGGGACTTTCGAGAGATTCGATCCAGGTGCGCGCTCCGGCCCTTGCGGCGGGCGATGAAATCGTCATAAGCGGCGTGCGGTTTTTATCTGAGGGGATGACTGTCCAGCGGATGGCCACGCCCTGAACCTGCTGCCGTGAATATCGCCGAGGCGTCCATTCGCAACAAGACGGTCACCCTCGTCTTCGCCTTCCTCCTGGTGGCGTTGGGCATTTGGTCCTACATCCATCTTCCGAGGCTCGAGGATCCGGAATTCACGATCAAGGATGCGCTGATCATCACTCCCTACCCCGGGGCTTCGGCGGCGGAAGTTGAGAAGGAGGTCAGCGATGTCATCGAGCTTGCTGCACAGCAACTCGGCCAGCTCGAGCGGGTGCAGTCGCGTTCCGAGCGGGGCCGCAGCACGGTGACCGTAACCATTCGCGACCAGTATGACAGCGAGTCCCTGCCTCAGGTCTGGGATGAATTGCGCCGGAAAGTGGGAGACGCGCAACGGTTGCTTCCCCCCGGAGCGGGGCCTTCGGTCGTGGTTGATGACTTTGGCGATGTTTTCGGCATTTTCTACGCACTCACAGGGTCCGACTTCACCGATGCCCAACTCTATGAAACGGCGAAGCTCCTGCGGCGGGAACTTCTGCTCGTGCCCGATGCCAAAAAGGTCGAGATTTTCGGACACCAGCAGGAAGTCATCTACATCGAGCTGGCCCGCGACCGGATGGCCCGGCTCGGGATCCAGCCCGAGACAATTTTTGCAGCGCTGCGCGAGCAGAATCTGGTGGCGGGCAGCGGGGTTGTGGATTCCGGTCCGCTTTCCATTACGATCAGCCCGACCGGTGAATGGACGGGAGTCGGGGATTTCGAAAATCTCCTGATCCGGGCGGAAGGCAGTGGCGGAGGTGACCTCATCGCTTTGCGGGATATCGCCACCGTGCGGCGGGATACCATCGACCCGCCTACCACATCTCTGCGCTACGATGGCATGCGCGCGATCGGCATCGGAATCTCAACGATCAGCGGCGGGAACGTCGTCTCCAAAGGCATGCTCGTCGAACAGAGGGTTCGCGAGCTTGCCTCGCGCATCCCGCTCGGGATGGAACTCAACAAGGTCTCCTTCCAGGCAGACACGGTGGTGGATGCGATCAACGAGTTCATCCTGAACCTCGGGATGGCGGTGGTGATCGTTTTTGTTGTGCTCCTGCTTGCGATGGGGCTTCGCAGCGGATTGATCATTGGTGCGATCCTGATGATCACGATGTGCGGCACGATGGTGTTGATGCAGCAGACCGGGCTCATTCTTGAACGCATTTCGCTCGGGGCATTGATCATCGCGCTGGTGATGCTGGTGGACAATGCCATCGTGATTACCGATGGAATGCTCGTCGCGATGCAACGCGGCCGTGACCGGCTGCAGGCGGCGAAGGAGGTGGTTTCCCAGACGGCCCTCCCTCTCCTTGGCTCGACGGCCATCGCGATTCTTGCTTTCGGGGCCATTGGTCTATCGGATGACAAGACCGGCGAATATTGCCGCTCCCTCTTTGTTGTGTTGTTGCTGTCACTGGGCTTGAGCTGGGTGACCGCGGTTACAATCACCCCCCTATTCGGCTACCTGTTTCTCAAATCGGGACCGGTTGATAAAAAACCCAAAGACCCCTACGCCGGTCCAATCTATCAGGGCTACAAAAGAATCCTCACGTTCTGCATGAGAGCGCGGGTGCTTACGATGGTTGTATTGGCGGTACTGATGGCGGCAGCGGTTTTTGCTTTCCAGTTTGTGAACCGCAGCTTCTTTCCCGACTCCACGCGGGAACAATTCATGGTGGATGTCTGGCTGCCACCCGGCACCCGCCTCGACCAGACCGACCGGGTGACCGGTGAGATGTGCCAGTCCATAGCGGACATCCCGGGAATCACGCACATCACGACTTCGGTCGGGCAGGGCGCGCTTCGATTTCTCCTCACCTACTCGCCCGAGCGCTTTGACTCCGCCTACGCGCAATTCTTGATCGATGTGGAAAGTCAGTCGGTGATTGATCAGGTTCTGCCCATGGTGCAGGAGCGACTCTCGGGGCAGTATCCCGACGCACTCATCATTGCGAAGCGATTCCTGCTCGGACCCGGCGAAGGAGGCCGCGTTCAGGTCCGGTTTTCCGGGGAAAACTACGCGGTACTCCGTTCGATGGCTGCACAGGCGGTTGAAATTTTCAGGAAGGATGGCGGGGCGAAGGGAATCCGCGTCGACAGCCGCGAACCGGTGGCGGTTTTGCGTCCCCAATTTTCCGAGGCGCAGGCGAGGCTGACCGGGATCACGCGCAGCGATCTGGGTGCCGCACTCGAGACAGCCTTCAGCGGGCGGAGGATCGGGGTTTATCGCGAGAGAGACGAGCTCCTTCCAATCATGGCAAGGGGACCCGAGGCTGAACGGGCCGATCCCGACATGATTCGCGACGTTCAAATTTTCAGCCCGGTTGCCGGGGGCTTCATTCCCGTGAGGCAGGTTGTCTCGGAGTTCACCACGGAGCTTGAGGACCCGATCATCATGCGCCGGAACAGGGTGCCGACAATCA
>JBGSSC010000607.1:0-2982 GCA_041737265.1 Terrimicrobiaceae bacterium
CGTTTTCCCGGGGCATGGTCAACTACGTGACCGACCCCCAACGCCCACCCCGCATGACTCCCGTGCGGATCTATCATTGCGTTCCGCACAGCATGATGGATTTTCGCGGCCGCCCGGCGGAACCGGATTTCTTTGTGGACATTGGCACGGTTCTGGAAGAAAAAACCCGCCTGCTGGAATGTCACAACACCCAGCGCGACTGGCTGGATGCAAGTCAGGGCATGGGATCCTTCACGGGGGCCATGCACGAACTGTGCCGGACAATTGGAAGGGCATCAGGGAGGTTCCCCATGGCGGAGGCGTTCTTCCGCCACAGCCACATCGGGTTTTGTCCTCCGGAGTTCGATCCCTTGACCCGATGGCTTTCCAAAGAGGTTGTTGCCATGCCAGGGCCGGAAAACGGCTGCGCAGGGAGACCAAGGCTCCATGACTCGATCTGAACGGCCCGTGGTGGGCGTCGCCTACTACCCCGAGCAGGACCCCGAGAGCGAGTGGATCACCGATCTGCGCCTGATGCGCGATGCGGGCATCCAGGTCATCCGGGTGGGCGAGTTTGCCTGGAATAAAATGCAGAAGCGAAATGGCAATTTCACTCTGGAATGGATGGAACGGCTGCTCGCAATCGCCGGGGAGCACGGAATCCAGTGCATCCTGTGCACTCCGACAGCGGCTCCGCCGGTCTGGATCTGCGAACGCTTTCCGGACCTTCCTCCGCGGCTTGCCGACGGTCGGGAGGGACTTTTCGGTGGCCGGCGGCATTACAGTGTCTTTCATGAAGGCTATCGGCAGTGCTGTGTGGAACTCGCCACGGCCCTTGGAGAGCGTTTCGGAAGCCACCCCTCAGTTCTGGGTTGGCAGATTGACAATGAGGTCGGATCCTACGGGCTGATCGATTGCTCCCCCTCCGCCGCGCGGGCATGGGGACAATGGCTTGAGCTCCGGTACGGGTCCGTGGATCACCTCAACACCGCATGGAATCTTGTTTTTTGGAACCAGGAAGTCGAACGCTTCAATCAGGTTCCGGAACCGACCCATATGATGACGACCAGGAATCCCTCCCTGGTCCTGGAATACAACCGCTTCATGCTGGAGGGCATGGCGGACTTCCTGCTCGCTCAAGCAAAGGTCATCAGCCCGCTCAGTCCCGGACGCGAGGTGATCCCTTCGTGCACGGAAGAGGTGTTGGCTGCCATTCACTGCCGCCAGTGCGGGGAGCGCAGCTCTTGGATTACCGGCGCAGCCATTCACAACTATCCCGAGCTGACCCCGTCCGAGGGTCGGGTATCGATGCGTATGGACCTTTTCCGCCATCTGGGACGGGATGGCAGGTTCCTTGTTCTGGAACAACAGTCGGGGTCCGGATTCACCACGACAAACTCATTGAACCCTGCGGTCCGCCGCTTCTGGGTCATGGAAGCCCTGTCCCGGGGCGCCCGGATGATTGTCTTCTTTCACTGGCGCAGATTCCGGGGTGGGTGTGAATGGAAACATCCTTGCGTGCTGGAACGGGACCGGCGTCCGCGATCAGCCTATAAGAGCATCGCCGAAATCGCCGGCCAGGTCCGCAAGGCTTTGGACCTCCTGGACGGGGGACGCGTTGAGTCCGGGGCGCAGATCCTGATTCACTGGGACAGTCTGCTGGCACGGGACCGTGCGAGTGAGTTGTCGTTCTGGATGGAGATCCAGCTTCCCGACGCCAAGCGCCACCGGTTCCCGATGTGGGAATCTGAAACCCTCCGCGCTGTCTGGCTGCCGCTGTCCCGCATGGGCGTCTCCGTGGACTTTGTCGGGGAGGGCGAAGAGTGGGATGTCGGAAAACCGCTCTTCGTGACCGACCTTCCGCTCTGCGACGAGATGCTCCGTGATCGGTTGACGCGGTTTTGTGAAGCGGGAGGCCGTCTGGTCTGCTTCCCGGGCGCGGCCCATCGTGACCGTTGGGGATGCCACTTGGATACCCCTCCTCCCGGCATTCTCACGGAATTATTCGGCGCTAGCTTATCCGATTACCTGCCGCTTCGCAGTGGGAAAGGCCGCATCTACGACGCCGCCACCGGTGGCCTCACGGATACCGGGGAGCACCCTTCCCAAAAACCAAGGGTCGAAGTGAGACTCCGCGACGGTCAGAAGCTGTTCTGCGATTCGACCCATGCCGAAGTTCTGGACATCCATGCCGCCGAAGAGCTTGGCGTCTATGAAACCGGCATTGGCCCCGCCCAAAGCGCATTCAGCATGCGACACATGGGTTCCGGCACCGCGATTTATTTGGGCGCTCCTCCGTTCTGCCCGGAAGATGCACTCACTCTCTACCGTGCAATCCTCCCCGGACTACCCTCTGATCAGACCGGCCCGGCCTCGATCCGCTGGACAACCCCGCACGGGCGCTTCGAGTGGCTCATGAATTCTTCGGACCATCCGCTGGAGCTGAGCGCCCCGGTCACCGACGTCCTGACAGGACAGCGGGTTGCAATTCTTCAGCCAATGGATGCCGTTCTTGTCAGGACTTGATCCGCAAGCTGGTCGCTCCACCCGGCTCGGAGCGCCCTATTGCCCCGAATCGGCTTCGACAACCTCACGGGGCAACAACAACTCGTCCGGATGACGGGCGAAATACGGCGGCGCAGTAAGCAATTGAAGCTGTCGGCCGTTCCAGTCCTCCACCCGCCAGAACCCGCCATCCGTGCCCTCCGGCACCTGCACGGAAAGATGACCGTTGCCGTTCAATCGCTGTTCGGTCCCATGGGGATCGATGAGATTCAATCTGCCGGTTGCGTAAAGGCCGAGGATTTGCGTCCCTTTCGGAACATAGAAATAAAACGTACTTTTCGACCGTGCCATGTAGGGAAACATCGGAGTGCCGAGTTCGGCGGCATCGGTCATGGTCCATGGCCTTGCAGGGTCCAGCTCAACCGGATCGTCCACCTGAAATGGTCCTGCAAATCGCAACCAATGAAGGCCGGTGTGAGGGCTCTTCAACTCGTATGC
>JBGSSC010000634.1:0-10575 GCA_041737265.1 Terrimicrobiaceae bacterium
CCAGTAAAAATAATCCGTGGAAAGAAAGGCCGCGATGGTCAGGAAAATCACCCGGACCACTTCGTTTTCGTTGAAATTGCGCAGAATCAAAAACGCGCATACCCCCACCACCGCCACGGCAAGCTGCGTGCGCGTTGTCACCAACGCCGCCGAACCGATCATGATCGCCAGAAACCCCAGCCCGACCAGCACGGGCACCCACCCCTGGCCTCTAAGTCGGTCCCAAAACTTCTTTAAAGTATGCTCGCCCATGAATTCTTCGGCATGCCTCGCGCGCAACGCATTGCGACTGGTTGCGCCTTGGGGCTGTGCACAGGTCCAGCAGCCTGTCGGACTTGAAATGAAAGCGGTTTCTCTCGTTTATAATTTTTTCGCAATAAGAAGTCCTTTTCCAGACAGGCTGCTAACTTTCCGCTTCGCGGAAGAAAAAGCACCGTTTTTCCTCGATCTTCGGGCACGGAGTGCTGTTTCAGCAGGCTGTTTGGCGCGGGAATGCCACAGCGGAAGAGACTTGTTAGCCAACATTCCACTCGGACTGGAAAGTCCGACAGCCTGCTAGCGGAGCACATTGGCCAGAATAAATCCGAGCACACCGCAAACCCCCATGAGCAGGAGGACGGCGCCGGTGGTAATGGGCTTGATCGAAGATGCAGTCTTTTCGATTTTGAGTGCGAGATTGTCGCTCTCTTTTTTGACGACATCCAATTTCTTGGTGCAGTAATCGATCCCCTCGTGGTAGGCCTCAATCTTCTGGGTGAAACCTTCCAGATTGAGGGTATCGAGTTTTTTCTGAAGTTCCTGGGATTGGAAAACGAGCCGGTCGATGGCCGGGAGGAACGAGGTTTTGATTGCCTCGGAAATCTGGGAAACGGCATCCGCATCCACACCGGAGGCAACCACCTGGCCCGGACCGGGCGTGCCGATTTGGTAAATATTGATCAGCTCGAGCAGGGCGAGGGCAGGGTCGCCGTCTTCAATGTTGTTTTTTTTCTGCCACTCGAGCACTTTGGCCCGGATTTCGGGGTTATCTATCGTCATGGTAATAGGATGTCCTCCACCGTGTTGAGTTGCCCGGCGAAGTGTCGGGCATAACGGAGGAGTCTCTGTCTGTCCAACAAGAAAAACGAGTTGCCGTCGAGGGCCCGGTCGATCGTGAGGGATTTGAGCTGCAGGTTGAGCGAAAGGGGGTCTCCCATCTTGGGCATAACAACTTCCTTCGCTCCGCAGCGAAGGAGTTCCTGCCTGGCCTCGCTCCGCTCATAGATCTGGTTCCTCGGGCTGAGCTTCTGGTTCTTGACCACCAGCCAGTCAACCTGACTGCCGATACGACGAACGGCCTCACCGGCCTGGTGCACGGTGTCTTTGTCCTCTTCGATAATGATGACAAGTGTGATTGCAAGTCCGAGCGGACCTTTTGCTCGCAGAAGATCGGTGTCCTCGATCCAGTCCAGGAAAATTTTCTGTTGGGCACCGACGCCATCGACCAGCACGAGATCGAACTCGTCGAAGGGGAGCACGATGCGGTCGAGGTTTTCGGCATGCCGGATATCGAGAAACTCAGCTTGCGGATAGAACCGGGTGAGGGTGCTGTTGCTGTAGTCCGGGTCGAATGCGGCAAACCGCATCCGCTTGGATTCGAGCCATTCGATCAGCCGCAGGCAGAAGAAGGATTTGCCGACTCCGCCCGTGTCACGGGCTATCATAACCAGACGCTTCGAGCGGGTCGCGCTGAAGTGTGGCGTGAGTTGGGTGCTTACCATGAAACCGCTCTAGACGCGATCCGGGGCGATTCGCGGTCGCCCCTTCTGCTGGGTTTCGGGCTGTGGCTCCGGCGGAGGGGGTTCCGGTTGGCGCTCGGGGGGGAGAATGATTCCACCGGGAAGTAGGAGGCTCTGGGCTGTGCCTAGCTGATCGTAGAATTTTGCGAGGTAGGACTTCATTCTCTGGCGCTCCAGGAACGGAAATCCCTGATCCTCGGCCAAGGCACCGATTGTTTTGCCTGCCCGCTGGACATGAAGCAGGAGGTTCCAAGGCACGCGATCCATTTGAATCTCAATCGCACCGAGACGGAGGAGTTCCTGCCGAGCGTCACTGGTGTTGTAAATCTCCGTGGTTGGGCACGTCTTGAGATTGCGAACGACCAGCCACTGACCGGTGTCCCCAAGGGTGCGCGCGGATTCTCCGGCTTGGAAGACGCTGTCCTTGTCCTCTTCGACGATCAGAACATATGTGAGTTCGACCGGTTCCCCCGCGTCGCGGAAAAAATTGCAGTCCTGAAGCCACTCGAAGAGATACCCCTGCAAGGGGCCGAGCCCGTCGAGGGCCACGATCCCACACTCGGAGAGAGCCGAATGCACTTCCTCGGCCGGATTTCCCGAAGCGACATCCACAAACCGGGCTTCGGGCACGAAGCGGGTGAGGCTCCCGTTGCACCAGTCCGAGTCCATGGCGATAAAAGGAATTTTCTGCTCTCCATACCAATCCGCCAAAGATGCGAGGAAGAAGGATTTTCCCACGCCGCCTTTCCTGGTGACCGGGATGATCAAGCGCCGCCCGCGGCGGGCGGGCTCCGGCTTGTGGGGTTGGGGAGCCGCGCCACTGGCACTTCGCCAGGCACCCAAGCGCTCCAAGAAGCTGCCCGGGCCGGATGGTGCATGGTCGCCTCCCGGGGCGGGAGGTCGCGAACTCTGGCTGTAACGTGGATTATTCACAAAGTATTCCCAACCGTTTGCCTGTGAATTGCCTGAAAAGCAACCTTATATTTCACCAATCCGGGAGGGTGAACGCAGGATGCGGCTGGTTGCGTGCAGCCTGTCGCACTTGGGGTGGAACCACCGGTTTACTTTGCGGGATCCCTTGAGCAAAGACATCAGCCGCCTCGACAGGCTAATCTTTCGCTGCGCGGAAGGGGAATATCCTTACTGGGTGCCGGAACGCGTCCCTTCCGCGAAGCGGAATTTTTAGCAGGATGTCGGGCACGCGGGCAGCCATGGTCGAATGACTTGAAAGATAAATCTGAGTCGGCCTGTCACAGGTCCGACAGCCTGCTAGACATCCTCCAAGGTCCAGACAACGGCTCCTTCCTCCGAGATATCGAGCCAGCCGAAAGCCGACGGGGCACCTTTGTTGGGTTTGCCGACGGTCCCAGGGTTGAGAAGTCGGGTATTTCCATGTTGCTGATCGCAGGGAACATGGGTGTGTCCATGCAGCAGAAAATCCGCGCCGCCGATAACGCGGGGAGGGATGTGAACGAGCAGGAAGGTTTTCCCTCCGCGTTCGAGGCGGAGGCGCGGGGGCAGATCCAGCCCGTAGTCGTTGTTGCCAAGGACGGCAATGACCGGCGGGCCGGCGGCGCGCACGGAAGCAAGGGTCTCGTGGTCACAGAAATCGCCCAGATGCCAGATCTCGTCGGCATCGGCGATGCGCGCGCGCACAGAGTTCGGAAACCTTCCATGGGTGTCGGCGATGACAGCGATTCGCATTGTTTGTCTTTTTTGGCCGGCGCGGATAAAGTAACTAAGCCGGTGGGAGTTGGCTTCCACGGAATCACCGAAAACGAATCTCTGCAAATCGAAATCCTTTCTATGTGGCAAACTGCTCATCCTCACGTTCGAGATCTGATCGCCTATGAACCGGGCAAGCCGGTGGAGGAACTGGCCCGGGAGATGGGGATTGCTCCCGACCGGATCATCAAGCTCGCGTCCAACGAGAATCCGCTTGGACCGTCTCCGCGGGCGTTGGAGGCGATGAGGGCTGCTCTCGAGCGGGCTCATTTTTACCCCGATGGGGGCGGATGGGCATTGCGGGGTGCGATTGCCGGGAAACTGGGAGTCGAGCGGGAGAATGTGGTGCTCGGAAACGGGAGCAACGAATTGATTGAGTTTGCCGGCCATGCCTTCCTCAAGCCGGGGGATGAGATTGTGACGGCCCGCCATGCATTTGCCGTTTATCCGCTCATGGCCCAGTTGTTCGGTGCCACGGCCATGGAGGTTGAGGATCCGGGATTCACACACGACCTCCCCGCGATGCTCGCGGCCATCACGCCCAAGACCCGTCAAGTCTTCATCGCCAACCCGAACAACCCGACGGGCACGATGGTCGGGCAGGACGCGATCGACCGCTTCATGGATCACGTCCCGGGACACGTGTTGGTGGTTTTCGACGAAGCCTACCATGAATTTCTCGATGATCCGCCGGACGTGCTTCGCTACGTGCGGGAGGGCAGGAATGTGCTTGTGATGCGGACTTTTTCGAAGATCCAGGGGTTGGCAAATCTCCGCATTGGTTACGGTGTGGCACCCCGCGAGATCGCCGGATTGCTCCAAAAGACCCGCCAGCCTTTCAACGCCAACGGGATTGCCCAGGCGGGGGCGGTCGCAGGTCTCCAGGATGTGGAACACATGCGTCCCACGCGGGAACTCACGCACGAGGGACGCGATTTTTTTGAATCCACCTTCCGGGAAGCAGGCCTCACCTACGTGCCCAGCTCGGCGAACTTCGTTCTCGTCAACGTTGGCGACGGAGATGAGGTTTTTTCAGCGCTGTTGCGCGAGGGGATCATTGTACGCTCGATGCGTTCCTACAAACTGCCCGAGTGGATCCGCGTCTCGGTAGGCACGATGGACCAGAACCGCCGCTTCGTGGAAACGCTGCGGGAAATCCTTGCCTCCCGCGCGGCCGCATAGATGCCCCGCATTTCCGAGGAGACGATCCGCCGTGTCGCCGAGGCGACCGATATCGTCGAACTCGTGGGTTCCTATTTTCCGCTCAAGCGGACGGGATCGACGTTCCGGGCGCTCTGCCCGTTCCACAACGAAAAGACTCCGTCCTTTTATGTCACTCCGGCCCGGCAGACCTATCACTGCTTCGGTTGCGGTGCGGGAGGCACGGTGTTTCGTTTTCTTATGGAATACGAACACGTGGATTTCGCCGAGGCGGTGCGCCGTCTGGCTTCCCGTGCGGGGGTGGCGGTGGTGGAAGATGCCGGCGGCCTGGATGATGCACAGCAAAGCCGCCGGCGGCGGTTGATGTCGCTGAACGCCGAGGCTGCAGCATGGTTCCATACAGCCCTGTTTTCTTCCGCGGGTATCCCTGCGCGCGAATATATCAAAGCCCGGGGACTTGGCGCCCCGGAGGCCAAGACATGGCAACTCGGATACGCGGCTCCTTCATGGGATGACCTCATTGTGCACCTCCGCGGTGCAGGATTTTCCGACACCGAAATAGAGTTGGGGGGGCTGGGAATCCGCAAGGAGGGGGCATCGAATCTCTACGCGCGCTTCCGCCACCGTCTCATGTTTCCAATCCGCAACGACTATGGGGAAGTGATTGCTTTCAGCGGACGCTTGCTCGAGGCCGACGCCAAGTCTGCCAAATATGTCAACTCACCGGAAACCCCTGTTTTTTCGAAAGGCAGGGTCCTCTTCGGCCTCGACAAGTCCAAGCGTGCACTCATCGAAGCCAAGACAGCGGTCGTTTGTGAAGGGCAAATTGACACGATCAGCGTCTTCGAGGCGGGGGTCCGCAATGTGATTGCGCCGCAAGGGACGGCCTTCACTCCCGAGCAGGCGCGCTTACTTTCGCGTTTTGTCGAGACAGTTGTACTTTGCTTCGATTCCGACCGCGCCGGGCAGGAAGCGACCGCCCGTTCCCTTCCGTCGCTGCTCGAATGTGGATTGGCAGTCAAGGTTGCCCGCCTGCCCGAGGGGCACGACCCGGACTCGCTCATCCGCGCCGAAGGGGCCGGTGCATTTCAGGCCGTATTGGATGCCTCGAAGGATTTCTTCGATTATGCCATTGAAAAAACTATTGAATCGGGCGCGCTGGCCGACCCTGCCCGGACGGCCGCCGCCAGTCGCAAGCTGGGAACCTACCTTGCGCTTGTGAAGGATCCCGTGCTGCGCGATGCGGTGTCCGGGAGGGTTTGCGCGAGACTGGGAATTGCTCCAAAGTCCTTGGAAGCTCAGATCAAGCAGGCGAAAACTCCCCGGGCCGTCCAGGCGGGGCCCACCCGGTCGGATGCCGAAAGTGAGGCCCCGATTCACATCTCCGAGGGAGTTGCTATCTTGTGCCGCCTTGCAATCCAATCCCCGGAGGCTCGGGAATGGCTCGCTACTCAAAATGAGCCCGCGCCGACAGCCCTCGGAGACGGAGGGGAACTTTTGTCCAGCATCCTCACCTACCAGGGAACCTTTGACTCGCCTTCCGCAATTTCGGCGTACGTGTCGGGTCTGCCTCCGGCGATGGAACGCGCCTTTGCCGCTCTCGATCTCTCACGTCCGGTCGAGGATCCTTTGGAAAGATGCCGTCTTGCGTGGAGTGGACTGGCTGCCGCCATTCTCCAAGAGGAGCAGGCAACAGTTAAGGCGAAGTTGCGTCAGCCGGGTCTCACACGGGAGCAAATGACTGAGTTCCACAAACAAATCCTTGACCTTCGCGCTCGATTAAACGAACTTCTCCCGCCCGCTGCCTCAGCCTAGGAGATCATTGAAAGCCTCTTCCAAATTACCCGCCAAGTCCGCCACTAAAGCCAAATCCCCGAAGCCTGCTGCCCCCAAAGCTGCCAAGGCCAAGGTCAACGCGAAGAGCGCCCCCAAGTCGCCCGCGTCCAAAAAGACCGTCTCAAAGGCCAAAGCCCCCGAGAAAAAAGTGCCTGCTGCCAAGGTTTCCTCAAAGGCCGCTGCAAAAGCTTCTCCGAAGAAAACAACGGTCAAAGCCGCACCTGCCAAGGTCCCTGCGCCAAAGGCAAACGAGGCGACCGCTCCCAAGCCGAAATCAAAAAAGAAGTCGGTGATTGAGGCTCCGCCAGCTCCTGCCACACCCGCCGAGGTTCAGAAAGCCGTTCAGGAAAAAGTCCGTGAGCTGATCAAACTGGCCAAGGAACAGGGATACGTCACCTTTGACGATCTGGAGGAAGCCCTGCCCGAGGGCGTTACCGATCCCGAACATCTCGACTCGGTCATCTCCCAACTCCGTGCCGTCGAGATCGAGTTGATCGAGTCCTCGGACGTGGATCGCGTGAAGGATGTCCGTCCCAAAGACCATGAGGAGGAGGAGAAGGACGAAAAGCCGGACACCAAGCTCGATATTCTTGACGACCCTGTCCGCATGTATCTCAAGCAGATGGGGCAGGTCCCGCTGCTTACCCGGGAACAGGAAGTTGAAATTTCCAAACGGATTGAGGAGGCCGAGCTCAAGGTGCAGGAAATTCTTTACGGATTCGGCTTCATCGGGCGCGCCCATCTGGACCTTGCCCAGAAACTCATCGATGCCCGCGAACGCTTCGACCGCGTTATCCTCGATAAAAAAATTGAGAGCCGCGAGCGGTACATGAAGGCATTGCCGAGGCTTTGTCAGCTCGTCAAGAGGCAGTGCGATTCCATCGCGGCCCTTTTTGCCAAAAAAATCGTCGGCCGGAAAAATGTGGCCTCCGCAGACCGCAAGAAGTTTGACAAGGCGGTCGTTGCTCTCCGCGCCAACTACCCGAAATTTTTTTACAAACAAAAAGTCATCGAGGATTTTGTGACCCTGGCCGATGAGAACCTTCGTGCCTCGCGCAATCTTTCCGCGGAGCACACGAAGCACTCGAAGGACAAGTCCGAAAAGGTCCGGCGCCACCTGGCGACCCAGGTCCGGGAAATGCAGCTCAGGAACTGGATGTGCGAGGAGGAACTCGTAAGCCATCACACCGAGCTCAAGCTCTGGCACCGCAAAGCCCTCAAGGCGAAGACCGAAATGGTGGAAGCCAATCTGCGCCTCGTGATTTCCATCGCGAAGAAATACACGAACCGCGGGCTCTCCTTCCTCGACCTCATCCAGGAGGGGAACATGGGACTCATGAAAGCGGTTGAGAAATTTGAATACAGCAGGGGTTACAAGTTCTCGACCTACGCCACATGGTGGATCCGGCAGGCCATCACGCGCTCAATCGCCGATCAGGCCCGCACGATCCGCATCCCGGTCCACATGATCGAGACGATCAACAAACTCATCCGGGTGCAGAAGCAACTCGTGCAGGAATACGGCCGCGAGCCTTCACCGGACGAAATTTCCGATGAGATCCAGCTTCCTGTCGAGCGCGTTCGTGCCGTGCTCAAGATGGCGCAGCAGCCCATTTCCCTTCAGGCCCCGGTCGGTGACTCCGAAGACACCAGCTTTGGTGATTTCATTGAAGACAAGGGTGCTGAAAACCCCGCGGATCAGGCGGCGATCGTCCTCCTGAAGGACAAAATCAAGGACGTGCTTGATACCCTGACCGAGCGTGAGCGACAGGTCCTTGAGCAGCGTTTTGGTCTGGTGGATGGCTACAGCCGCACCCTGGAAGAGGTCGGCCGTCAGTTCAAGGTGACCCGTGAACGTATCCGCCAAATTGAAGCCAAGGCGCTCCGCAAGATGCGCCACCCGACCCGCATCCGGCAGTTGGAAGGATTCCTCGAACCCCAGGATTGGTAGCTAATCCGGCGGGAGCCGGAGTCACGAGGGAGCGTGTGGGCAAGGGGTCTTGGGCAGAAGTGGTCGCCAGCGCCGCCGGATTAGAAAACTTTGCTTCGCAAAATGGAGGGAAACGCTTCGTCGTTGCCCATTAATCACGGTGGGAAAAGAGTCTGGCCAGAAACAGCCGCAATAGCTGCCGGATTAAAAAATTTTGCTGCGCAAAATCGGTCAGCGCTTTTCGATGGGGGTATATTTCCGGGTGGTCGGGCCGGTGTAAATTTGGCGGGGGCGGTAGATTTTGCCCTTGGGATCGTCGATGACTTCTTTGAAGTTGGCGATCCAGCCCGGCATGCGGCCGATTGCGAACATGACCGTGAACATTTCGAGCGGGATGTTCAGCGCCCGCATGATGATCCCGCTGTAAAAATCGACGTTCGGGTACAGCTTGCGTTCGAGGAAGTATTCATCGCGAAGGGCAGCGGCCTCGAGTTTTTTGGCGATGTCGAGCAGGGGGTCGCTGCGCTTGAGGCCCTGTAGGACGGCCTCGGCCTTCTCTTTGATGATACGCGCGCGGGGATCGTAATTTTTATAAACCCGATGGCCGAAGCCCATCAGGCGGTGTGAGCCGCCGCTGGTTTTCACGGCCTCGATAAACTTGGACCCGTCGTCGCCCTGGCTGCGGATCTGTTCGAGCATTTCCAGCACCGCCTGGTTGGCGCCGCCATGGAGGGGGCCCCAGAGGGCGCAAACTCCGGCTGCGGCGCTTGCAAAGAGGTTTGCCCGGCTTGATGCCACCATCCGGACCGTGGACGTGGAGCAGTTTTGCTCATGATCGGCGTGGAGCAGGAAGATCTGATCCAGTGCCGCGACCGCAGCCGGATCCAGATCAATGTCGCCGTGCGGCATCGAGAACATCATGTGCAGCAGGTTCGCGGTGTACTTGTACTCCGGCTTGGGGTAAATGATCGGCAGTCCGCGTGACTTGCGGTAGGCGAATGCGGCAACCGTTCGCACCTGCGAAATCAGGCGGGCCGAGTGGCGGCTGAACTTTTCCGGGTCGTAGGGTCCTGCCAATTCCCGGGTGAAGCATCCCGAGGCATTGATCATCGAGGAGAGGATGGCCATGGGGTGCGCGTTGGGAGGGAAGCCCTCGAAGTGGTACTTCATGTCCTCATGCAGGACCTGAAATTCGGTCAGCAATTCGGAAAAGCCCTTCAACTCGCTGCGAGTCGGGAGTTGCCCGTGGATGATAAGCCACGAGACCTCGATGAAGGTGCTCCGTTCTGCAAGTTCTTCGATCGGGTAGCCCCGGTATCGGAGGATTCCCTGCTCGCCGTCAATGAAAGTGATCGCGCTCGAGCAGGAACCTGTGTTTCCGAAACCGTCATCAAATGTGATCAGACCGGTCTGATCCCGCAGCTTCGCGATGTTAACACCCCGTTCACCCTCGCTGCCGGTGATTACCGGAAAGGAGGTTTCTTTGCCGTTGTAGGAGAGAGTGGCTTTGTCGGGCATATAAGGAATATCCTATAACTCCATGGGCCGCGAGTCACCTGTAAAGAGGTGGTTTTTTTCTGGGCAGGCGGGGCTCATTTCGCAATTGCACGCGGGGGCAAATCGTTGCAACCTCCGGCCCATGAGCGCAGTTTTAATTCTTCTCCTGGTTCTTGTCGGGCTGGCCGTGTTGATCGGGCTTTATGCCATCGGTGTTTACAACGGGCTCGTCGCACTCCGCAACCGTTTCAAGAATGCCTACGCGCAAATCGATGTGCAATTGAAGCGGCGTTACGACCTGATCCCCAATCTGGTCGAAACGGCCAAGGGATACCTCAAGCACGAGCGGGATACCCTCGAGGCCGTCATCGCGGCGCGCGGGGCAGCCCAAAGTGCCAGTTCCCGTGCGGCTTCCAACCCCGGAGATCCCGACAGCATGAGGGCTCTGGCCGGTGCGGAATCCGGCCTTACGGGTGCTCTCGGCCGCCTGTTCGCTCTCTCCGAGGCCTATCCCGATCTCAAAGCCAACCAGAACATGATGCACCTCACCGAGGAACTTACTTCCACGGAGAACAAAATTTCTTTCGCGCGTCAGGCCTACAACGACTCGGTGATGGCCTACAACACCCGCCGCGAAGTATTCCCCGC
>JBGSSC010000663.1:0-5369 GCA_041737265.1 Terrimicrobiaceae bacterium
TCCTCCTCCTCATTCCGGGGTGGGGGAGATTCCATCCCCGGACCCTCAAGATCGACAACGGCTTCCGCTTCCTTGAAGGCCGCGCCTCTCCACAAGAGGCCGGAGGGAGAGACCGCGAGGGAGTTGCCATCAAAAACCAACTGGTCGTTGCCACCAACCGCGTTGCAGTAGGCAATCGGAACCCCGTGCCCGCGCGAAAGCCCGGAAATCATGCCCGCGCGGCTGTCTGGCTTGCCAAGATGGAATGGCGAGGCACTCAGGTTAAGGATCACGGTGGCGCCGGCTTTGACCAATTTTTCGACCGGAGATGCGGTGTAGAGCGGTCGTGGCAACTGGTCGGGAGTCCAGATGTCCTCACAGATGGTGATCCCGGCTGTGGCTCCGCCAAGGTTGACCGGCAGGTTTTCCGATGCAGGTTCGAAGTAACGGGCCTCGTCGAAGACATCGTAGGTCGGCAGAAGCGTCTTGTTGATGATGTGGGCCACTCTGCCATTTTCGATCACGGCGGCAGAGTTGTGGAGAGGACGTCCGACGCTCTGCGTGTTACGGGAGACAAAGCCGACAACAAGCGGAACCGGGCCGACTGCGTTTGCAAGCCTCTCAAGGGTCTCGACTCCGCGCTCAACAAACGACGATTTGAGGAGGAGATCCTGGGGCGGGTAGCCGGCGAGGGCGAGTTCGGGAGTGAGGACAACCTCCGCACCGGCTGCGATCAGCCGCTTGTAGGAATCGAGGATCTTCCCTGCGTTTCCGGAATAATCCCCGACGGTCGGGTTGATTTGCGCGAAGCCGACTTTCACCAGAACCCCCATTGCTTCGTCGAAACGATGTATGCACCAAGGCCGAGATTCGTGACTCCGTGCGAAAAGACACAGGCAAAGAGGCTCTTCGTGCGGACCGCAACCCATCCGAAAAGCAACCCGGTCGCAAACGCCGCCGGCCAGTCCACCGGCGAATGCACAAACATAAAGGCAGCCGCCACCCCGAAAAAAGACAGCGGCGTGTACGTCCCGAATTTCACAGCGGAAAAATTTTCATTCACAAGGTACCGCATGAGAAATCCTCTCCAGAAAATTTCTTCGACAAGGGGCACCACCACGACCAATCGCATAAACCGGGCAACCAGCGTGAGCCAGTAGACAACCGGATCCTCCCCGAAGATTTCCGGATTGAACCCGTCCACCCGCTGCGGGGCGCCAAAAACCAACTGGGGCGCAATCCAAATCAAGAGTGAGGCGAGCCCGATGCCAGCCGCGAAGAGGAGTCCTGCCGGTGCAAAGTGGTAGCATTTCCAGAAATAAACGAGCGCCCCCGCGCAAACGATGGTCTGGATCGGATACACCAAGTACTTTGAATCGGCGAGCAACCGGATCCCGGTCCCCTCTCCGACGCTGTCGAAGATCTGCACGAGCATCAGAAACCCCAGGAAGAGACCAAGGGGGAGGATGTGGGCAGAAAGCGCCGTTCGTTTCACCAGCGAGGCACCGCCTCAGACCAAGCGGGGCCTGCTTGAAAATTTCCGCCGTTCATTGTTTGCATCTTCAACCCCCAGTGCCTCGCTGAAGACTTTTCGCTGCGAAAAGTCCTTCAGATTCCTTGAGGGAGAACGGGGGCATGCAGAGGGAATGCAAAACGTGACTCAAATGCATCATATTCAGGAATTCAAGGAATCTAGCAGGATGGAAACTTCAACTTCGCCACAGTCCCGCACGATGGCATCTTCACCTTTCCAAATCAAGTCCGCCAGCAGCTTGTCGCGCGTGGGATGCAAGCGGCTGGGCAACTTCCAATTCCCCGGCGATGGGGCGTGCTCTCCCGCGACAAGCTGCTGAGGACTTTTCGCTGCGAAAAGTCGCAAGGAGCGTTTTCCTCCATTTTGCGAAGCAAAATCTATTAATCCGGTGGTAACGGAACCCGTTTCTCACCGGGTCCCCTTGCCTGCACCCCCAGCCTTGGCCCCGGCTCCCGCCGGATTAGGTTGGTGAGCTTGACCTTTTCTGCGGTGCGCGGCGACACTGGGCGATTCATGGAAAAACCTTTCGAGCAGGTGGGGTGGGATATCGATTTTTTGCGGACCAATCCGGTCGTACGGACCAAGGGATTCGGCATTCCTTCCGAGGCCAAGGGCGTGGGCTACCCGATCCGTTTGCTCCGTTATTGGTTCGGGTACCATCTGCTGCGGCGTGAATCGGAGCGGGCCGGTCGGCCCATTGCGGTTGCCGAGGTGGGAGTGCACAGCGGGCAGATGTATCAGTTTTATCGCTCCGTGCCCGAAGCCCCGCCCGTTGCGCGCTGGACGGCATTCGATGCGGTGCTCTTGGAACAGAAGTTGAGGAAAGCCGGCTACGAAGAAATGCTGGAGGCGAACCTCGAAGATCCGGACTTTTCCCTTGGAGGGCAATACGATGCGGCTGTGGCTCTCCACATTCTCGAACACCTTTTCGAGCCCGAGGCAGCGGTCGCCCGCATCGCCCGGGGACTCCGCCCCGGCGGGGTGATCATTGGAGGATTCCCGGTGCTTCCCGATTTCTTGGTTAAACAGAGGCAGGCTGCGGTCCGCCGTTCGGCCGCACCCATGGGCCACGTCAGCATTTTTTCTCCGAAACGCATTCGATCAATGGCGGCGGGCGCAGGGCTCACCGCGGAGTTTGTTGCCGGGGCCTACTTCCTTCGCAGCAAAGGCAGTCCCCTCGAACACTCTCCCCTCTGGATGCGCTTCAACCTCCTCTGGGGCGGGGCATTTCCCTGGTGGCCGGGCGAAGTGTATTGGCTGCTTCGTAAGCCTTCGCTGCCTGATTCCGCAGGTTAGCAAAATTCATGCATAATATTCCCAATCCGGAACTGGCTGTCCCCTTTGAGCCCCGCGATATTCCGGGGCTGATTTCCTTTTGGAACTTTGAGCAATCGGGAACCCGATTCGTGGCTCAGCAAGGCGAGCCCTACTGCTTGCAGTCCCAATCCGGCCGGTTGGAGGTCATCGAAGATGCCGCTTGCTACGGCGGTGCGGCACTGGTGATTCCGGAAGGCCAATGGCTCTCCATTCCCAGGCAGGAATGCCCCCGGCTGGACATTCATGGCAAGGACGGCCACCTGACCGTTGTTGCCTGGATCAACCGCGGCAAGACCAGGGAGGGTCATTGCGAGTTCATCGCCGGTCAATGGAATGAGACAAATAAAGGACGTCAATACGGGCTTTTTATTAACATCGGGGTCTGGGGCGAAAACGACCGGATCTTCGGTCATTTGTCCAATGTTGGTGGCCCCACTCCCGGTTACAAATATTGTATGGATGGTGCAATGGGGGACACCAAAATCGCCTGCGACGAATGGACTGTTGCCGGCATGAGCTATGATGGACAGTCTGGGTATGCTTGGCTCAATGGCAGGCTTGATGCGGGATCCGGCCTTAATCCTTACCTGCTGGCCGGTGGGCTTCACGATGGAGGCAAAGACGGATCCGATTTCACGGTGGGTGCCGTGAACCGATCCGGGGAACCCGGGAATTTTTTCTGCGGCCGGATTGCGGCTCTCGCTGTGTATTCCCGCGCACTGACCCCGGCCGAGATGTTCATCTTGAGCTGAGGGCGGCCCCTTTTTTACCCGCTCAACAAAGGCGACTGTCTCATAAAATTTTGCCCGCTGCATCATGGTTTAAGGCCATGCAAGGCCGAAAAGCCTTGCCGCCGAACGTCCCTCTCTGGGCATATTGCCAGAGCAAGGCTTGCACACGATGTATTCCACCGACAAATCGCGTGATCAATCCGGGGTGCGGGTGGTGTCTGCCGTGCCAGGTGATTTCGCCTCGATTGCCGCACTGGACCGTTTGGCTTGGGAGGACAGCCCATACAGCGAGTTCATTCCCGACGGCGAGCACGTCTGGCGAATTTGGTGTGAACATGCTCTGACTTTTGTGGCATGGGCTGGAGATCAGCTGAGCGGTGCTTTGGTGGCATTTCCCTGTCTGAACGGGTGCTTCTGTGTACACAAGGTCATGGTGGCAAAGTCCCACCGCGGCCAGGGAGTCGGTTCGCACCTTTTCGAGGCACTCTTTGAGTCCCTCGACCGCAGAGGAGCAGAGTGCTTCCTGACCGTTGACCCGGCCAACACCAACGCAGTGCGGCTCTACCGGAAATGGGGATTCTTGCACGAACGCTTCGTTCCCGGGTTTTATCGCCAGAATGAGGACCGGCTCGTGCTCACGCGTCGCGGCCAACCATCCAACCTATGAAGATCGAATCGCTGGAAATATTCCGGGTGGGTATGCCTCTTATCTCCCCATTCCGTACCGCTTATGGAAACGATGACCACATTGAAACCATTCTGGTTTGCATGAAATCGGACAAGCTCGCCGGCTGGGGCGAAGCGACTCCCTGGCAGAGTCCCGGTTACAGCCCGGAATGCGCTTCCACGGCTTTTCTTGTTGCACGCGATTTTCTGGCCCCTCTGCTGTTGGGCAAGACCATCACCGGTGGGACTCAACTACAAAAGCAACTGCTGCCGGTGAAAGGAAATCCCTTCGCCAAAGCGGCATTTGACACCGCGTGGTGGGATCTGGAAGCCAAACGCACACAGCAACCGCTTTACCGGTTGTTGGGAGGGGAGCGCCAGACCGTGGATGTGGGAGCCGACTTTGGGGTCATGGACTCGCTTGAATTGTTGCTCGAAACGATCGCAGAGGCGGTTTCCGCAGGTTTCAAACGCGTCAAACTCAAATTCCGCCCGGGCTGGGATCTCGGGATGGTCGCGGCGGTTCGGAAAGCTTTCCCGCACCTTGTCTTCCATGTCGATTGTAACAGCGCGTACACGTTGGATGACCTCGAAATGTTTCGGAAACTTGATTCCCACGGGCTTGCCATGCTCGAGCAGCCGCTTATGCACGACGATCTGATTGATCACGCAACCCTGCAGAGGGAATTACGAACCCCGATCTGCCTGGATGAGAGCATCACTTCCCCCGCCAAAGCCCGCAAAGCCATTCAAACGGGGGCGTGCAGGTGGATTAACGTCAAGCCAGGACGCGTGGGAGGCCTGACTCCGGCAGTAGAAATTCACGATCTCTGCCAAAAGGCCGGAGTCCCGTGCTGGGTCGGTGGGATGTTGGAGTCCTCGCTCGGGGCCCACCATTGCCTTGCACTGGCTTCGATGTCCTACTTCACCTACCCCGCCGACCTCTTCCCCAGCAACCGGTTTTATCATCAGGATCTTGCCTGCCCACCGATGGCGCTCTCAGGCAGGTCCGAGATGACACTTTCCAATATCCCGGGCTGTGGTGCAGAACCTGATCCCGACTTCCTGGCTGCACAAACCCTGCAGCACTGCCTTCTGAAATAACGTTTGTTTCTACCGATCCCGGAGCTTCAATAACTCTC
>JBGSSC010000489.1:0-4681 GCA_041737265.1 Terrimicrobiaceae bacterium
CGCATCGCCTTCTGGACGGATGACGAATCCTCAAAAATCAACATCAACACAGCCTCCGCCACCGACTCGAACAGCTATGCGGATATTCCCAGGGCGAATTTTCGGGACGAACGGGCCAAGATCAGCCTCATCCAACCGGCACAGAACGAATTCAATCGTTTCCCAGGGCATCCCGCAACCGTCAGCCTGACTTCGGTATTTCCATCAGCATCCATTCCGAACTTGATCCGGGCGACGCCCCGTTATGAATGGGGCGGGTCCGAAAATGCCACCAAATCAATCCACGTCAGCCGCGTGGCTCTTACTGCAGAGAAAAGGGACCGTCTTTATACAGCCCCGGACGAATACCTTTTCGGCACGAATCGGGTATCGGAGAATCGGGTCACTCAGTTGAGCCTTGATGCGCCGCAGATCGACGCCAGGCGATTCTTTCTGACATCAACGAGCAGGAGTCCCGATCTGAACCTCTTCGGCCAACCGAGGGTTACGATCTGGCCGCTCTATGCAGAGGACACCAACGACGATCCCCGCACTGCAAATTCCGTCAGGCGCACGCCTTACGACCAGCTTATTGCCAATGCTTCCACGATCGGAGCGCTCGGGAATGCCGGTTCTAAGCGCTATGCTTTTGTCCGTAGATACCCGCTGAGTCAGACGCTGGATTGGTCGAGCTTCGCAAGAAACCGAAGCCTTTTTGATTACCTGCGCGGGATGACATCAAGTGGTCGCGACATCCCCGGCTTCGGCGGATCGTTTCAGGAAAAATACAGCTTCGCCGCAGAGCGGGATCAAATCCTTACCGAAATTTTGGATTACATACGCTGCGTGAATCTCAACGAGACATGGAACGGACAGCCTGCAAACTTTGAGCCATACACCAAGAAGCTTGATTATATTTTTGGCAGCTCGGGAAATCACCAATCCAATAAGGATTACGCTGGTTCCGGTTACGTTCTGCCTATCTCAATTTCAGACCTGAACACCCGCGGGGCCGGTCGGGTGCCCGTGTTGTCCGAAGTAGGGATTTGGCTCATTCAAACCTATGCGGATGAGGTTCGTGACAGTGGCGGAAACGTGACTCAGGTCTCCGAGCCGTTTGACCCTCCCCGTGTTCAGGTTGGTTTGGTTCTGGAGACTTTTTCTCCAATGCAGGGCCCCATGACTTGGATGCCCCTCAATTTTAGCGTGAAGCTTAGGAACATCACGCCTCCACGCATCGGAGCCCGGAATCTTTTCCCGGATGACCAGACCGAGAGCTATTCCGCTGGTCCAGGTCAGGATTATTCTGCCGGTCAGGGATTCGGAGGACCCGACGGCTGGGCCTGGACCTTTGCCAGCCATGATCGATCGCAAGCCAACACTTTTCCGCACTCTCTGGGAAGAAACCCACCTTGGGCCATGAAAAAGTCCGACGCTATAGAGTTGGCCCCCGGGGCGACAACTGTCGATATATTGGGGGGTGAAATAGAAATCCAATTTCAATGTGCTCCTAATGGCGGCCTGCACCTGACTCCCGCCCAAAAAGCGGGAACTCCATTCCAGACGTATCGAATTTCCATCCCGAGTGTTACTCTGCCCGTCCCTGATCCCAAAGCGTTCACCTACTCGGCGAACAGTACGATCATAACGGCAGCCGCAAGGAATGGATGGTATGAACGAGGAGTTCCGCCGCGATTTTATCCTGAGGATGTTGTTCGTGGAATCGAGTTGCGTGATGGTGATGCCCGCATCGCAGCTTATTGCGAGGACGTGCCGGAGGGATTCTTTCGTGAGCATCAGAACTATTCGGTGAATGGAAAATTGAGCCATGGATTTCGCTTGAGCGCAGGCATCAATACCGCACTTCTGGGAACTACAAATGGAGGCTACGTCGGCCTCACTTACGGAGAAGGCAGCAGCACTGCTCCCCAGCCGAATTTTCGCACTCTTCATGGTCCCGATATTACCTCGCGCGTTACCGATCTTCGGGCGGAAGGATGGGAAGGAGACTTTGATACTGGCCTCGCCAATTTGCCGGATGGTCCTTACTTGAACAAATCCGACGAAGGTGGGTTAGCTCACAACAGCAGTGATTCCAGTCCGCCGTATTTCTTTAATTTCTGGTATCGAGGGGTGGGTCTGTTTTCACCTCTGAAACAGGTTCCTTCCGCAGTAGTGTTTGGTTCATTGCCCACCGGAGTTAAGGAAACGCTGTCGGCATACTCAGGAGGGGCAGGCACCGCCCGCCCTTGGCGAACCTTGAACTTTTGCCCCAACCCCTTAGCGGGCAATTCTCATTTCGGAATCACGGAACCTCCCGATTACCTTCTCCTCGACCTGTTCACCATGCCCATAGTTGAACCTTATGCCATCAGTGAACCGTTTTCCACCTCCGGAAGACTCAATATGAATTTTCAGATTGCTCCGTTTAATTATATTGAACGGAAAACAGCGATGGTGGCGGCCTTGTCCGCACAGCAGGTGACAGCTATCAGTGATGCTTTCGTTAATAATTATAAAGATCCACGCTATTCCGGCGCTGCCGCTGCTTTTCCCGATCGAAGTATCCGTCTCCCATTGGATATCCAAGAGACTTTAGCACAATTCGATGCGGTCTTTGCTGGAAATAATATTTTTCGTTCTGCCTCGGAAATTTGTCGTATTTATCTAGTTCCCCAGGGTGCGACCCAACTGAACGTTGCCACTTGGTGGGACAATTACCGCCTAACCGGCAACAACCTCCGCGAGCGCCCTTACGCAACCCTTTATCCCCTGCTAACCACCAAATCCAACGTCTTTACCACCCACCTCCGCGTTCAAGCGATCAGGCGGTCCCCGGCCGGGAAAATCAATGTGAATGGAGAATATCGCGGATCGGTCACCTTTGAGCGGTTCCTCGATCCGAATGATCCGCGCTTTACGGACGGTTCGGTTGATCCTGACCAAAAATCCCTGGAGCCATTTTTTCGCTTTCGAACCCTTTCAGCCAAGCAGTTTGATCTGTGACACCGTGAAAATGCCGATGCAATTGTTCGCGCGCAGCCCCAGAGGGGGCAGCAAAGAGACTTTTTCATAAACCGCAGATGAACACAGATTTTCGCAGACTTTCTTCGGCTCTTCTCTTCTCCGCGCCTCTGCGCGATCCTGCCTTATGCTTAATTCGATGACTGATCCAAATGTCCTGTTCCTCTGCTCAGACGATCTTCGTCCCAGGAATCTTGGCTGCTATGGCGACGACTTCGCCATCACCCCTAATTTTGATCGATTGGCGGCAGGTGGACTGCTCTTCGAGCGCGCCTATTGCCATCAATCCCTGTGCGGCCCGTCGCGGGCCGCACTTATGACGGGCAGGCGGCTGGATGGCTCAAATGCGCTGGCTGAGAGCGTCGATTATCGCAGGGCCTTGCCCGATGTGGTCACGATTCCCCAAATGTTCAAGAACGCCGGGCACTACTGCGCCTCGTTTGGCAAGGTGAACCACCTGCACCCCTATGTGCTCGACCCGGAATCGTGGTCGGTTCCCGAGCGGGTCTATGACATCAAGAAGCGCGACGAATACCTCCGGCCGGAGAACCGGGTGAGGGGATTTATCAACCCGATGTCGTACGGCACGGCCTCGGAAGCCGTGGACTCTCCGGACGATGGCTATCAGGACGGCCAGGCCGTGACTGCCGCCATTGAGCAACTCCGCGAGGTCAAGGACCGGCCATTTTTCCTTGGGGTGGGTTTCAAACGCCCCCATTTGCCGTTTTCCTGCCCGCAAAAGTATTGGGATCTTTACGACGAGGACAAGATTCCCGAAATCGAGGAACCGGATCTTCCGTCTGCTACCGAAGCAGAGGTTCGTAGAAGGTATCTCTCCAACCACGTGGAATTCCGCCACTACACAGACATACCCGACTCCGGTCCGATCACTGGCGAACTCGCTCGCCGCCTCCGGCATGCCTACTATGCCTGCGTCAGCTACGTGGATTCCCAGGTGGGACGCTTGTTGGACGAACTTCACGCGTTGGACCTGCAGCACAACACGATCGTGGTTTATTGGGCGGATCACGGACTGCACTTGGGAGAGTCGGGGTTGTGGGGTAAAAAGACGCTCACAGAGTTGGACCTGAGAGTCCCATTACTCATCTCGGCACCGGGCCGAACACGGCCCGGAACCCGCACGCGGGCCCTTGTGGAATTAATCGACTTGTTTCCGACCCTCGCGGAACTGGGCGGGCTGGCGCCCCCTGCAGACTTGGCCGGCCGCAGCCTCGTCCCCCTGTTCGACGATCCCGGCCAAACATGGAAGAAGGTCGCCTTCAGTCAATGCCGGGACGGATCCGGGCGCAATGTGTGGGGATGTACCGTGCGCACCGATACACACCGGTACATGGAGTGGTTCCCGGCGGGCAAACGCGAAGAGGTTATTGATCGGGAGTTGTACGAAATCGAAACCGATCCCCTGGAACGAATTAATCTGGCCGGTTTGCCCGGCTCAAAGTCGCTTATGGAGGACCTTTCAGCATGGATCCGGGTTGAAGGTTGGCGGGAGCATTCGGCTTAAGCATTTTTCACTATGCAAATTCATATTCCTTGTCCGCAGCCTCCACAGATTCCAAAGGAGCGCGGGCATCCTGCCCGCATGGAGCAATGTGCCCCACATCTGCGTCAATCTGTGATATCTGCGGTTTCTTCTTTCCTGTTTAAGTCAACGCTA
>JBGSSC010000668.1:0-5117 GCA_041737265.1 Terrimicrobiaceae bacterium
TTCCGATGCCAGCGGTGGTGCCATAACTATTGCCCGGGCCGCGGGAGATGCCAACTATGGGATTGCAGCTCCCACCGGCGTGGGGCTTGTGAAGTTTTCCGGAACGAACTTTTCTGTTTCGCGAAACATGTCGGTTACCAGCGCCCAATCGGATTTGGAGTTTGCCCCGGCATCGGGCACCCAAACATTTACCGGCTTTCTTTCAACCGGCGCGAAGCTGATCAAAAGTGGAAATGGAACCACTGCTTATCAGGGGAATATCACCTTCGCCGTAGTCGAAGTGAACGGCGGCACGCTCAATCTGTCAGGCACAAACACCTACCCGGGTGCCACAACGGTCAACAGCGGAACGCTGCTTGTTTCCGGGGGGGCCCTCATCAACACATCAAGTGTGTCGGTCACAGGCGCGAACAGTACATTTCGATACACCTCGAGTACCGCACTCGGCCGAAGCGTTAACGTCACCAACGGGGGCACTTTCTTTTATAGCAGCTCGGGCAACTACACCCCCGGCACGTTCACATTCACTAATGGAACGTTGGCGGGCACCAACTGGAACGGCAACCTCAACAACCTGACCATTAGTGCTAATCGGACCATCAGCCCTGGCAATAGTCCGGGGGCCGCGAGCACCGGCAACCAGACTTGGGCCAGCCTCGGCACTTACGATTGGGAGATGAACAAGGCTGGAGGTGCTTCAGCAGGCCTCGATCCCGGCTGGGATCTGCTGAACCTCAGCGGGAATCTGAGCATCTCGGCAACGTCGGGCAGCAAATTCAACATCAACATTATCAGTTTGACCCTGGGAAATACGGGGGGAGACGTGGCGGATTTCAGTTCCGGAACCAACTATTACTGGTTGATGGCGGATGCCGCGAATGCCATCTCCACATTTTCAGCAGACAAATTTGATCTAAACCTCGGGCAATTCAGCAACACCTATTCGGGCACCTGGGGAATTTTCCGCGGGGATGAACCCGGTGTGGGTGGAGACATTACTCAGCTCTACATCGGCTATGCGATTCCCGAACCGACCACATGGCTGTTGTTGCTTGCGGGAAGTGTCCTGATCCTTCCTGCGCTGCGCCGGCGAGTGTGACCTCGGGGGGCGTAGATCACTCAATGGCTGAGTAGAAAGACAGAACTTTCAGAGAGAATCCAACCACAGCGGAGCGAAGCGACACAGCCAGCCACTAATTAGTCTCTTCCCTGCTGGCAAATTCCACGGCTGAACACGGATGCATGGATAAAGGCATCCCATACTCACCAACCACGAACAACTTACCGAAAAACGCTTCTTCAACTGAACCCTCCTATCCTCTTCATCCGTGCCTCTCCGTGTCATTTGACGGAGGTATTGGAACAAACAGTGGCCGTCCATCTCCGGCTTCGCCTACAGTTGTGGTTGTAAAATGTTCTCAGGTCGCCCTTTCAACTGCGGGATTTAGGTTGAAAAGTTGACCCCTCAACCGCAAAAAGTGCGGATATCGCATCAAATGTTGACATCCGCACGTTTTTTGGGAAGCTTCCCTATCCCCTGCGTGGGCATTTCGAATTCCATCCCATGAACAAAGCCTCTCTCGGCATCGCAATTTTCCTAATTGGTCATGGCCTCGTCCGGGCGGATATCGAGGAGCGCACGCGCGCAATGGAGCTTTCGAAGGCCGGGGATAACAAAGCCGCGATTGAGATATTCGTTGCGCTGTCTGCCTCCGGGAAGGACGAGACCCGTCAGGCGGAGAACCTGCTGCAGGCGGCCCGGTGCGCACAGAAGATGCAGGATTATCCGAAAGCCATGGAGCTTGCCGGGAAGATCCGATCGGTTCCGTATGCGACATTTTGCACGATGGAGATTCTGCGGAGTTCCGGCCGCCGGGACGAGTTGATTGCAATGGCCGGGGAGGCCGACATATCCACCTGGCCGGAGAAGTTGATTTATCCTGCATTGATGATGCGTGGAGAGGCCTATTTGGGGGTTGGAAAAACGGAAGCAGCGGAGGCGGACTTCGTCGAAGCCGCCCGGCACACGCTTTCGGAGCAACAGAAGGCAAGAGCGATTCTTTGCCAGGCCGAAGTCTATGAGGCGGCGGGGAAGAGCCCGGATGAAGTCCTGGCGGCCTACGGCCGGATTGTCGAAATGGCACCCAAGGGCGGAGGCGTCCTACAGCGTGCGTATCTCGCGAGAGCCCGCATTTTTGCGGCAAAGGGGCAGGAAGAACCCGCGATCGCGGAAATCGTTGCGGTCGTGAAATCCGGCTCCAAGGATGACTATTGGGTGGCCGCCGCAAACCTGACCTACGGCCAGGTATTCGAAGCCTTGGGAAAACCGTCAGAAGCACAGCCCTATTATCAGAAGGTCATCGACCTCCCTACCGCCCCTGCGGAGATCCATGACGAAGCGAAATCCCGCCTCCGCAAGGTGAAGGCTCCGGCACCCCCACCCAAAAATGAATAAGACCATCCGCATTTCCCTCATAGCCTTCGCCTGCCTGGCCTCCCGTGCCACGGCGGTCACGCTTGTTGAAGACGGTGCTCCCAAGGCAGAGATTGTTCTTGCTGCGGGTGCCTCGCCTAGCGTGCGCACGGCTGCCTCCGAACTTCAACGCCATTTGGAGGTGATATCCGGAGCCCGGCTCCCGATCGTCTCTGCTCCCACGGAGGGGGTTCCTGCCCAGGTTTTCGTCGGCCAGAGCGAATTCACCAGGGCCAAGGGGTTTAGCTTGGAAGGAGTCAAGTGGGACGGCTTCAAGATCGTGGCAAAGGACAACTATGTGATCCTGGCAGGGAATCAATTTTACATGGAGCCCCTCTATGGAAAATACATGGCCGACACGCGGGTGGCCGATTGGCAGGCGCTCATCGGCAGGAAGTGGCGGTTCCCGGCGGCCGGAACCGATTTCAGGTCCTTTAGCAAGAAGCTGGGATTTTTTGTTTTTGACGGAACCGGGACTCTCAGCTCGGTCTATGAGTTGCTGAACGAACTTGGAATGCGCTGGTATCTGCCAATGGTCGACCTCGGAATCGTTTATCCCTCGTTGAGCACGATCAAGATCCCCGAGCAGGACCGCAAGAAAGTGCCCGAATTCCCGGTTCGCGAATTTGAGCCAGTGAACACCAAGTTTCCAGACGAGTTCCTCTGGTATAAGTCGATGAAGATGGGCTCCGCAGTGAAGGTGGCCAACGAGCATTCTCTCGGGCACACGCTGAAGTATCCCGAGGCAAACCCGGAGGAGGTTTATGGAAAAATCAACGGGAAAACGGACTACCACGTTCCTAAAATGACATCGCCCAAACTTCGGGATGACCTGACCTTGCTGCTCGAGACGCAATTGAAGGAGATGCCAAAGTTGCAAAACGTCGCAATTACTCCCCCGGATGGATGGGGTGTGATGGATGAGGCCGATGTCGCGGCAGGCTGGTTGAGGGAAGACCGCGGCCGCGCTGGCAGCTTCTCGGATTACACATGGGATATGATCATGGATGTACGGGGCCGCCTAAAAGCGAAGTATCCCGACCTCAAATACGCGATTTACGCTTACATCAACAACAAGCTCCCTCCCACAACGACCGATAAAATCCCGGAAGACATCATCGTTGGCTATTGCCAAACCACTTCCCAACAAATGGTACCCGAGTCTCGGAACGATCTGAAAGTCCGGGATGAATGGCTCGCGAAGATGCAAAATGACCAGATGCTTGTTTACGATTACTACTATGAACACGCTCCCAACCGCGGGTTCCCTCCCGTCCCGGTGATCTTCACCAAGCTCATGGAGAGGAACTTCATGTCCATGTACGGGCGGGTCGGCCTCGGGATGTTTGTGTGTATCACCTGGGATTACCAGAGCCCGCAATCCGTCCTTCGCCGTCCCGGCCTCTCCCATTTGATGATCTACCTTCACAACCGCTTCCTGTGGAACAGCAATCTCGATCTCCAAGCAGTCCTGGACGAGTATTACGAGAAATTCTTTGGTCCGGCTGAAGCCGAGATGAAAGAATTCTACGAGTTCGCCGAGAAGGTCTGGATGCGTCCCGGAGCTCGTGAGATCTCGGCAAACAGCGGCTTTCTCAGGCCGGAGGATGTCGACGTCTACTTCGACATCCTTGGCCGCGCCAGGAAGAAAGCAGGCGAAACCGTCTATGGCAAACGAATCGATCTGATAGTCAATGAGATGACCCCACTAAAAACACTCTTTGAGAACCTTCAGCGGAAGGGTGTTCCCATGACAGGATTCAAAGCCAAGGACGACTTTGTCGCCGACGGCGATTTGTCCAAGCCGTTCTGGACGGCGCGACCAGACACTTTCAAGGAACTCCGGGATATCAACACCGGAGAACTCCCCACTCATGTGGAAACCCGTGCCTCGGTACGCTGGATGCCTGATGATTCGAAACTGATCATCGGCATCGAATGTCTGGAGCCCAGGATGGACAAACTCCAAGCAGCCAAATTACCCAGAGACGCCCGGGATATCTTCCGCGGGGATTTTGTCGAGGTCCGCCTGGAAACCCCCCAGGGAATCCGGCCTCACATCGCCATTAACCCCGAGGGGAGCATTCTGGACGAGAGCCCAACAGCCAACGCGGCAGATCTGCCACACTTTTACACGGTCGAGAATTTTGCGGTTAAGAAGCTGCCCGACCGCTGGACTGCGGAAATTGTCATCGATGCCAAGACGCTCGGAGCAGAAATGCCCACCACATCCTCTCCATGGGGCATCGGGATCAACCGGCAGCGAAGTGCAGGAAACACCATGGAACACTATATGATCACCCCGAGTGCAAATGATTTCCAGGACCTGCGCGATCTGGGCAATCTCACAATCCGTTAGCAGCCTGTCGGACTTGCAATGAAAACGACTTCTCTCCTCGATAGGTTTTTCCCAAATGGAAGTCTTCTTCCAGACAGACTGCTAGATTCCTTGAATTCCCGAATATGATGCATTGGAGTCAAGTTTTGAATTCCCTCTACATACCCACTTTCTCCCTCAAGGAATCTAAAGGACTTTTCGCAGCGAAAAGTCTTCAGCGAGTCACTGGGGGTTGAAGATGCAAACAGTCAACGGCGGAAATTTTCAAACAGGCCTGGATTGCCTCCCGGCTGCACTGTCGAGTTG
>JBGSSC010000682.1:0-4193 GCA_041737265.1 Terrimicrobiaceae bacterium
ACTGTCGCCGGAGAGGGAACGCAGCCGCGACCACTTCTGGAGAGGGGTGCTTTATTATCGCGAGAAAAAGTGGGAGAAGGCCGTGGACGAGTTCCAGCAGGCAAGGATCACCGGGATTCCGGATGCTGCGCTGGACTTTTATATCCGGAGGCTTGAGCAGGCCCGGCGCGGCCAGGCCGAAGCCGGACGCGAACAAGCAACGCTTTTCGGAGCAGTTTGAGAGCCATTTTCCCTTGGAATTCCCGCAAGAAACGCAAGAGTTTTCGAAACGATGCAGAGCCTCACGCCAACACCCGCGCGATAGCGCAATTGCTCATTGGGCAACTCGAAAGTGTAGCCGGGTGGCAACCGAAGCGCAGCGCAGTGAAGGATGGGAAGGAATGGAAGGGGGGGAACATTCCCAATTGTTGATTCGGAATTCTCCGCCGCTTCCAGGCTGGCTCCGTCTTTGTTTTGCACCATTTTGCGCAGCAAAATTATCTAATCCGGCGGTGAGGGTGCTCATTTCTCACCGGGTCCCCTTGCCCTCGCCCCCGCCTTCAGCCACGACCCCAGCCGGATTAGAATGATCAAGCGAGCCGATTACCCGGCCCCATTCCTTGCTCTCACGCGGGAATTGCGGCGTCTCCCAGGCATCGGACCCCGCAGCGCCGAGCGCATCGCCCTCTGGCTTTCCACGTCAAAGGATGCGCGTTCGCCCGAGCTGGCCGCCGCCATCACAGGTGCTGCCGACACGATGCATCCATGCGCATGCTGCGGCTTCTTTGCCATAGGACCGCTTTGTGAGATTTGCTCGGATTCTGCGCGCATCGGCCATGAAATTTGTGTGGTTGAACATGCGACCGATATCCTTCCCTTGGAGCGCACAGGCACTTTCGGTGGCCTCTATCACGTTCTGGGTGGGAGGCTCTCACCGCTCGATCATATCGGCCCCGACGAGTTGCGTATTGCCCCGCTTATCGAGCGCGCGGAATCGGAACATCCTTCCGAGTTTATTCTCGCCCTGAGCGCTGATGTTGAAGGCGAGGCGACAACCAACTACCTGCACGAACTCCTCGCGCCTTTGGCTATCCCGGTCACCCGGATCGCGCACGGACTCCCGGCCGGAGGAGGGCTGGACCATGCCGATCCGCTCACGCTTCAGAGGGCACTTGCCGGGAGGAGGGTCATCGAAAGCCCAAAATAGATTGCCCCGCTGCCGGATCCTCCCCGATGATGCCCCTTCCTATGCGGAGCATTTTCCTCCTTGCCATTGCCATCGTGGTCGCGGGCTGCACTCCCGAACGGCCCGCACAGCCGGAGCAGGCGAATGAGCCGGCTCCCGCCGCCGTGGAGATGCCCGCAGACGCAGCGGGTGTGTGGCAGGTCAGCGACGAAAACGGGGAACCTTTCGATCTGGTGCTCTTTCCCGGAGGGCAGGTGGTTTCCAATTGGACGAAAGGCTCAGGCAAAGCGCGGGGCGAACGCGGATTCTGGCGGATGGTGGATGGGCGGGTTTTCATGCTGTTTGACGACGGCTGGACCGATGTTCTCTCGGCCGGGGAACAGGGTTTTCTTCATGCGGGGTTTGCCCCCGGCGTGGCCCCCGAAGCCGATAAACAGACCAATTCCTCACCGGCCATTCGCTTCGAAAAACCGGAGGCCGCGTTTGTTGGCGTCTGGCGCCTCAACCGCGAACCCGATGGCAATTACCAATACCTGAATCTCAAATCTACCGGCACCGCGATGAGCACCGTGGGCGGAGGAACCGAAGGGCGCTGGGAGCTCGTGGGAGAAGCCGCCCGCTGCACATGGCCCGACGGCTGGGTTGACCAGATCGCCAGAGTGGACGGAGCCTGGCAGAAAACCTCCTGGGTGGGCGCAGAATCCGGCAATCCTGCCGACGTGTCTCCGGCCAGCCGCGTCGGAGAAACGCGCTTTTCCGTCGACCCCTAATCCGGCGGGAGCCGGGGCCAAGAGCGGGTTTGTTGAAAAGGGGACCCGGTGAGGAACGGGTGCCGTTACCGCCGGATTAGTAAATTTCGCTGCGCAAAATGGAGGGAAACGTTTCATCGTTTCCCATAATTCATGGTTCCGACGCCACTACACTCAGGTCGAGGCCAAGTTTGCAACGGCGGGCTCCGCGGGCCTTGGTGTCTGTCACCATTGATAGCCCTATGGAGGCCGGTCTTCGATTTGGTTCTGCCCCCTTTTGCGCAGCAAAAGATCACCTAATCCGGCGGCGAGGGAGGCGGTATTTCTCACCGGATCCCCTTGCCCTCACCCCGCACCCGGCCCCGGCTTCCGCCGGATTAGAAGGCAACGCCGGCCTGTAACATCGCTTCGACGAAGCCGGTGTGGTATTTTCCGCGCCGGAAGTCCGCATTCAGCATGATCGCCTGCTGAAAGGGAATCGTCGTTTTGATCCCTGTGATCATGTACTCTCCGAGCGCACGGTGCATGCGGTTGATGCAGGCCGTGCGGGTGGAAGCTGTCGCGATGGTCTTCGCGATCATCGAGTCATAGTTCGAGGGAATCGGATAGCCGGCGTAGGCGTGTGAATCGATGCGGATGCCCCGGCCCCCGGGCGCGTAATAGAGTTCGATCTGCCCCGGGCAGGGCTGGAAATTGTTGGCAGGATCTTCCGCGTTGATCCGGCATTCGATGGCATGGTGCCTCGGGCGGGCATTCACGACATAGGCGCTCAGATTTTCGCCGGCGGCGACCTGGATCTGCTGCTTCACGAGATCGCAACCGTAGACTTCCTCCGTGATGGGATGTTCAACCTGAATGCGGGTGTTCATCTCCATGGAATAAAAATTTCCCGCGGCATCGACCAGATACTCCATCGTTCCGGCGTTGGCATAACCAACGGATTCCGCCAGCTTGATGGATGCGTCCCCCATCTTTTTCCGAAGATCGGGGGTCATGAGAGGGGAAGGACACTCCTCAACGATTTTCTGGTTGCGCCGCTGGATCGAGCAGTCTCTCTCGCCGAGATGCACGATCTGGCCGTGCTCGTCGCCCATGATCTGAAATTCAATATGGTGCGGGTTGACGATGAATTTTTCGATATAGACCGAGGGATTTCCAAACGCCTTGTCCGCTTCCAGCCGGGCCGAATGGTAGCCCGCCACAAGACTTCCCTCGTTGCTGGCGATGCGCATCCCCCGCCCGCCGCCGCCGGCCACTGCTTTGATCATTACCGGATAGCCGATCTTTGAAGCGACCTTCAGGGCTTCTGCCTCGGACTCGACCGTGCCATCGCTGCCTGGTGAAACGGGAACTCCGGCCTTCCGGGCGCATTCGCGGGCGGTGTTCTTGTCGCCCATCAGGCGGATGGCTGAAGCCGGCGGCCCGATAAACTTGATCTTACAACTCGCGCAAACCTCGGCAAAATGGGCGTTCTCAGCCAGAAATCCATAGCCCGGGTGAATGGCGTCAACGTCTGCGACCTCTGCCGCACTGATGATGCGGTCAATTTTCAGGTAGCTCTCCGAGCTTGCCGCTGGGCCGATGCAGATGGCCTCGTCGGCAAGTTGCACGTGAAGGCTGTCGAGGTCGGGCTCCGAATAGACAGCCACCGACTGAATGCCGAGTTCTTTGCAGGCCCGGATGATGCGAAGCGCGATCTCGCCCCGGTTGGCGATGAGGATTTTTTTGAACATCGGGAAAGTTGCGCCCCGCTACTTGACCCGGAACAACGTCTGGCCGAATTGCACCGGCTTGCCGTTCTCAGCGCAAATTTCCACCACCGTCCCGGAAATGTCCGCCTTGATCTCATTCATCACCTTCATCGCCTCGATGATACACACCACCGAATCGGCAGTGATCTGCTGTCCGACGGCCACGAAGGGCTCTGCCTCGGGTGAGGATGAGGCGTAGAAGGTGCCAACCATGGGAGAGCTGATATCCCTGAGGTCGGACGCCGGCGCACCTGCCGATTTTTCGGCCGGGGGGGCAGTTGGCTGTGCGGACGGAGCCTGAGGAGGCGGTGCTGCATAGCGGATGCTGCCTGCCTCAGCCGTCTTGAGGGTGATTTTGAAGTCTTCCCGCTCCATTTTGAAGACGGCCAGGCCGTTCTTCTTCATGAGATCGATGAGGGTGCGTATTTCTTTGATGTCCAATGGATCGAGTTGGTTGAGCGTCTATTGCACACTTCGAGGGGCACCTCGTCAAGTAGCGCGTTTAAGTTGGATGCAGAGGGAGGAGGC
>JBGSSC010000698.1:0-3545 GCA_041737265.1 Terrimicrobiaceae bacterium
CTCGGTCAGCTGGCGCGTTTGGTGGAGCGTGAGTTCACACTTTTGGACCAGATCCAGATGCAGATTGAAAACCTGCGTGCCAAGGAGGAGATCGAACAGAAAAGCGCGGAGCTCGAGCAGGCGGTGGAGGCTCTCTCCGAGGAAAAAGAACATTCCGAATTGCTTCTGCGGAATATCTTCCCCTTGGAGGTCGCCGATGAACTCAAGCGCAACGGCCGCGTGCGGGCCGTGGCCCACGATAACGTCTCCGTGCTTTTTTCGGACTTCAGCAACTTCACCGCGGCGGCTGCCAGTTATTCCGCAGCGGACCTTGTCGAAGAACTAAACCGGTGTTTCTGTTTGTTCGACGGTCTCTGCAGCCGCCATGGAGTGGAAAAGCTGAAGACCATCGGTGACGGGTATCTCTGCGTTGGCGGTATCCATGGGGATCCCCTCGAGGGAGGTCTCCGGCTTCTGCGTTTCGCGCAGGAAGCGATGGAGTTCGTTGTCCGCCGCAAACAGGAAATGGAAAGTGCGGGAAAAGAATATTGGAACATGCGGGTAGGGATTCATTGCGGACCCGCGGTTTCCGGTGTCGTTGGAGTCAAGCGCATGGCCTACGATATGTGGGGAGACACCGTGAACACGGCAGCGCGCATGGAGCAGACTTCCGAGCCGGGGCAGATCAACCTCTCCAGGGATTTTCGCGAAATGCTTGGCGACCGGATCATCGCCACGCCGCGCGGAACCCTGCCCATAAAGAACCGCGGCGAGATGGAGATGTTCTTTTTCGAAAAAGTTGCCTGAAGAAGCCAACGATTGCAGGAGCATCCACGGGGGTGAAGATGGGCATTCCCGTCAGCTCGGCGACTATGAGATCCACACGGCGTGGGAGGGTTTTGCAAGCATCCGTCACGCCCGTTCCGGAGAGATCATGCATTCGCGGACCCCGCCGATGGACGAAGCCCGTCAGCTCTATACCGGTCCGGCCCGGCTTTCCGAGCGTCTTTGTGAACCAGGCGGGGAGCCCCTTGTCGTTTGGGATGTCGGTCTTGGTGGGGGTGCCAATGCGATGGCAGCCATCGCGTGTCATGAGACGCAAGACCCGCCTTTGCGCGATCTGCACATCATCAGCTTCGAGAATGATCTCGACTCCCTGAGGCTGGCCTTCCTCCGCAAGGACCTCTTTCCCTACCTCGACCACGACGGTCCTGAGGCGATCCTCCGCGACGGATCATGGCAGTCAGGGGGGCTGAGGTGGACTCTCCTGAAGGGTGACTTCTTTGCGAATCTCGAACAGGTGGCGTGGCCTCCCGATTTTATTTTTTACGACATGTTTTCGGCAAAAACGACCGGGGAGGCCTGGACACAGAGAACCTTCCAGCGGCTCTATGCCCTGAGTCGGGGCCGCCGGGTCGGGCTTTTCACCTACACGTGTTCGACTGCGTCCCGGGTGGCGATGCTCTCCGCCGGATTCTGGGTGGCGCAGGGCACCAGCATCGGCGAAAAGACTGAAACCACGATCGCGCTCACCCCGGAGGCCGTGTGCGCCCGCCACGCACTTTTGGGCGGGGCCTGGCTTTCGAAGTGGAGGCGTTCCACCGCCAGGTATCCTGCCGATCTTCTGCCCGCGGAATACCCCGGGTGTGAAGCGGCGGTTCTTTGCCATCCCCAGTTCCGCGAGAACCTGTCAGCTCCCCGCAAGGATCATCCCGATGACGCCTCCCACGGCAATCAGCGATCCGGTGATTGAGAGCCATCCCGGACGTTCTCCGTCAAGCCACACAGTAAGCGGGATCATCGAAACCGGGGTGGTTGCCACGACTGCGGTGGAAATCGCGGCCGGCAGGCTGATGAGCGACCACTGGAAGCACGAGACGCCGAGAATCGGGCCGAAGAGCGTGGTCGCCGCCAGCCAGAGAACCGCCCGCCTGGACGATGTCGATGCCGTTGGGCGCGAATGGCTTTTTCCCAAACCATAGACCACAACGGCCAACAACAGGGCGGTTGTAAATCCCCCGGACACCCGCTGGGCTGCCGCGCTGAAACCGTTCAATGCAAAACCGGCATGGTCTGCCACCTCAAAGGCCTTGCGGCTGATGACTGCTCCCATGCCCTGCCCGCACCCCGCCAGCAGGCCGCAGGCGATTCCGATCAGGCGCGAGCCGTGGGCTGGCATTCCCTGCGGGCGTGCCCAAAGTGCTGTCGAAACGCCGGCAAGAATAAGAGCCCCGGCAGTGATTTGAGGCGCACCCAGGGTCGTTCCGAGCCATGCCCATTCCAGCAAGGCCCCCCAGAGCGGAGCCGTGCACAGATTCAGTAAAATCGTCAGTCGCGCTCCGATCCGCACATAGGCAAGGAAGAGTGCAATATCCCCGATTCCGAATCCAACAACCCCGCTGGCAAACAACCAGGTGAATGTCTCCGGCCTGAGAGACTCGCGGAAGCAGATCCAGGTCGTCACACCCATGACCAGCGTGGATAAAAAAAGGCGCAGGAGGTTTGCCTGCTGGCCACCCCAATAACGTGCAGCCCGTTCGCCGGATACTCCGGAAAATGCAAAGAATCCCACAGTGAGCAAGGCAGCCAGCACGAGGAGAGCATTTCATACCAACAAAAGGGAATCCAGCAAGTGAACAGGCCGGGCCATCCAAAGGGTTGACTTGCCGTTTGGAGAAAGCTACCAAGATTTCTCAACCTTCCACCCCATGGCAAAAATTCTTTGTGTCCTCTACGATGATCCTGTTGACGGATATCCCACTTCTTATGCCCGAGATGGCCTGCCAGCACTGGATTGCTACCCCGGAGGCCAAAGTCTTCCGACTCCACAGGCGATCGATTTCGAACCCGGAAGGTTGCTGGGCAGTGTTTCCGGCGAGCTGGGTTTAAGGGCATTTCTCGAGTCTCAGGGGCACACACTCGTTGTTACCTCCGATAAAGACGGGGAGGGATCGACCTTCGACAAAGAACTTGCTGATGCCGATGTGGTCATATCGCAGCCTTTCTGGCCCGCCTACCTGACTGCAGCCCGCATCGCCAAAGCCCCCAAACTCAAGCTGGCGGTCACCGCCGGGATTGGATCCGATCATGTCGACTTGCAGGCGGCCATGGACCGGGGGATCACCGTGGCCGAAGTCACTTATTGCAACAGCATCAGCGTGGCCGAGCACGTTGTGATGATGATTCTCGGGCTCGTTCGGAACTATATCCCCTCCAACCAATGGGTGCACAAAGGCGGATGGAACATTGCGGACTGTGTGGCCCGTTCTTATGACGTCGAGGGAATGTCCGTGGGCACGGTGGCTGCCGGACGCATCGGTCTGGCCGTGCTCAAGCGGCTCAAGCCGTTTGATGTGAAGCTCCACTACACCGACCGGCACCGGCTTCCGGAGGCGGTGGAGAAGGAATACAGCCTCACCTTCCATCCGACCGTCGAGAGCCTGGTCGGAGCTTGTGATGTCGTAACCATCAACTGCCCGCTTCACCCCGAGACCGAGCACCTTTTCAACGACGCCCTCCTCGCAAAAATGAAGCGCGGTGCCTATCTGGTGAACACCGCCCGCGGC
>JBGSSC010000013.1:0-2354 GCA_041737265.1 Terrimicrobiaceae bacterium
AAGCTCTCCTGCGCAGTGCCGAAGCGCGAACCCCGGAAGAACTCCTCGCCGCTATCGGCAACGCCTTGGCCAAAGTCACACCCAAAGACGCCTTCAATTGGTTCGTCTCATGCGGCTATAGCTTTTGTTGAATTGCTCTAAACTCATCGGCCAGCGTGCGCTCAGCCGGTGACATCGCATACTCAATCCCCGGCACCTTCCGGGAATGCGCGTACTCCCCGGTCATGAACGTAAACCGAAACGGCACACAAATCGGCGAGGTCGAACAGGAATTGGCAAACCGAACCCCCTCTCGCGACATCACCGCCAAATGCGGAGTTCTCGCATCCGGATCCCCATACACTCCCAGCGCCTGTCGCCGAAGCTGGTCACTGAGAATTATCAAAATATTGGGAGAATCCCTGTGTGACATCATAAAACCGTCATATGGAACCCATTGATTGGCTCCAATTGATATATAGCAGGACCCACCACCAAGCCGTCAAGCCCATCGAAATACAGAAACATTTAAAATAACAGCTGATACATTTAATGTTGGAATCCTATGATGGAATTGATTCTGTTAACCCAATGAAAGCCAAGAGTGCCTTGCTTCTTTATCATCTGCTTTGGAGTGCAGATACGGCGATGAACCCGACTTTCCGCAATCTCAACGCCAGCTTCGAGGGTTGGGCTTATCGCAATGGATTCCTTCCTCAAATCCACCGACTGGAGGCAGCGGGATTTCTCGAATCCTTACCAGGACCATGGAAGCGGGAGCGGTTTGTGCGCCTGACCGAAGACGGACGTATCGCCGCACTTGGCGGACGTGATCCCGAAGTCTGCTGGACCACTCCTTGGGACAAAAAATGGCGTTTGGTGCTCTTTGATCTTCCGGAAAAGGAGCGGGCACTGCGTATGCAGGTGCGACGTGCACTGATCGATAGCGGCAGCGGGTGTCTCCAGGGGAGCGTTTGGATTTCACCCCGTGTGCCGCCCTGCGCTGAAGGTTTGCTGAAAAAGAGCGGAGATGATTGCTCACACCTGATCCTGCTTGAAGCGGAGTCCCGGGGTACAGCACCTGATCGGGCCATGGTTCAGGCTGCCTGGAATTTTTCGAAAATTAACACCCGGTATCATGTTCACCGGAAAATTTTGTCCCAGCTGCCGAAAAAGGCTGCGAGTCGCGAAGTCCTTCTGGATTGGGGAATCGAAGAAAATGCCGCTTGGCTCGACGCAGTCCGCAACGATCCCCTCTTGCCCACCGATTTACTTCCCCCCGGCTATGCAGGTCGCACCGCTTGGGAGCAGCGGCTACGAACCCTGCAATATGCAGCCGCACAGGTATCCGCAGAATTTTCTCAACATAAGATGTAGCAGCTGTTACTTTTATTAGTGCAGTCGGGCGAAAAGAGGACCGTCCGTAGTGACGATTACTAGATTTGGTTTCTCTGCGGGCTCAGACGCCAAGGGCCTCGGCCAGCGGGCGCACGGCGGGTCGATCGGAACGCAGGGCAGCGGGTGAGTCAAGACCGGGGAGGGACTCGGGTAATCCTGCATGCACCGCCTGCTCGATCACGAGGCCGTCATCCCATCGGGCAAGAACGAAGCTGGCTTCCTCGCCTTCGGCAAGGGAAGGGAGGGTGAGACCGATGGCACGGGCGGGCACACGGCTGCACTGGTCCCAGGCTTCGAGGAAAGTGAACCCCGCCTCCCGCACCAGAAACTCCACTGACCGGTCCTGCTGGAACCATCCGCCGGCGAGAATCTCCGGGTTGGCTGCCATGTGAACCCTGCCGGATGGCGTGATTTCGATGCGGCGTCCGCCCAGGATCTCGTAGGCTCCCGGTGGGAGACCGGAACATCCGCTGGCATCGGACACCGGCAGGCATTTCTCCCGCCCTTTGCATTTCATTGCGATGCGGACAATCGAGCCCGGCAGGTGAAATCCGTCGCAGATGAGTCCAAGAGTTAATTCCTCCCGGTCCAGGAACGTCCAGAGGGGATTTTCAAAGCGGTGGATCTGGGAGGCGGCACCGTTGCCAAAATGCGTGACCATGGTGGCTCCGAGGGAAATGGCGGCATCCACCACTTCGGCTGAGGGGCAGCAGTGGCCGAGTGCGATTTTTTTTCCGGCTGAGACGGCGCGTTCGATGAAGTCCAAGCCGCCCGGTTCCTCCGGGGCGACGTTGACCAATTGAATCCGCCCACCGGTCAGATCATCAATTTCCCTGAGGCGGTCCCAGCTTGGACGTTCAATCCAGGCGCGGGCATGGGCTCCCCGCCAGCCATCTTGGGGCGAGATAAAAACTCCTTCGTGGAAAATGCCGAAAAACAAGCGTTCCAGTTCCCGGTTGGCCTCCAGGGTTTCACCG
>JBGSSC010000068.1:0-10405 GCA_041737265.1 Terrimicrobiaceae bacterium
CCAAGAAAACCAAGCCCTTCGCAAATCCGGGCGCGGACTGGTGGCGCGTTCTCACCAATGCCTCCGGCAAAGACCAGTGTGTCGAGTCCACCCAGAACAGCAGCATAGGCACCAATCCATTTTTTGGCTTGATAGCAAAAAAGGGCAACCGCTTCCCCTGCCCGTTTATCGACGGCTTCTTGTTTGAGCAAATCTCGCATGTCAGAACTACTCTCAGAAACTCCCAGCAATCCAGATTCGTAGTTAATAAGGTGGTCAAACTGGGTGGCGGTCATCCCTTCACTCCGCGCCAGAAACGAAGGGAGACCAGGATCCAGATCGCCGGCGCGGGTGCTCATCACCAGGCCTGCTGCTGGAGTGAAGGCCATTGTGGTGTCGATGCTGGCCTTATTCCGGACGGCTGCCAGGCTCGCGCCGTTGCCGAGATGAGCAAGAATCACGCGCCCATTCGCTGCCTTTGAACCCGCCACGCGTTCGAGTTCCTCCATCATAAAAGTGTAGGACAACCCATGGAATCCATACCGATGCACGCCTTTGGCCTCGTAACGTCGAGGGATCGGAAGCATCGTGGCCACGCGTGGCATGTCGCAGTGGAAGGCTGTATCGAAACAGGCAACTTGTGGCAGATCGGGAAACCGGCGATGGAATTCTTCGGTCAATAGGATCTCTTCCGGTAAATGTTCGGGATCAAATGAACTGATTGCACGCAAATCAGCAATCATCTCCGATGTGACCCTTTGTGGTTGCGAGTATTTCGGTCCGCCGCGGACAACGCGATGACCTACGGCCACCAAGTCACTCGATCTAATCTGTTCCCGAATCCAGTTCATCAACAGCTCCGCCGCTTTCAAATGGTCAGAAGCCGACACCGGCCACGATTGGCTTTCCGCCTCGTGGGGACTCTTAACCGAGAAGCTTCCCTGCGGTAGCCCCACGCCTTCAATTTTTCCAGACGAGACCTGTGCCAGAGAGTCGTTTGATTCGAACAACGCGAACTTGATGCTCGAGGATCCCCCGTTGATTGCAAGGACGCAGGGCACAATATCATTCATGGTGAGTCCCTTTCAAAGGCAGCGCTCCAAGAGCCAAGTATGGAAGTATAGGCGAGCATAAAGGGATAGTCGGTGTTTGCAGCGTCGCGAATGCCCATGGCATGCATATTCGAGCGGGAACCGGAAATGAACCAATACCTTGTTTCTTGGGACGCAATGCCTTGAGGCTATGAGGCCGGAGCAAGCTCATTTTCACCTGATCGGGCTCGATGGGAACATGAACATACAGGACCATGCTCGGAAACGGTATCCCGGTCGAATCACGCATCAACCGAATCGCAGCGGCAATTCGAGGATCACCGCTGCTCGGGCATCTCTGCCCGGTTGCTTTTCGACTAGCTTCAGTTGATTCGATCCGCACGACAGAGGGTCATGGGGCAATCAACTCCGCGAGCGCGTTTCTACTCCCCGAACCACGACCACCGGACGGTCAGTTGATTGTCCACGGAATGGACGCCCGGAGCCGCCCATGCGACGCGTTCAGCTTCATCCCGTTCGGCATAGTTCCGCACCGTGCCGCTAAGTGTTACCTTATTCCCCGAAGTCTCCACCTCGATTTTTTCGGCGTCGAGAAGCGCGATGCGTCTGAAAGAGGCTTCAATCTCGTCCTCCACCTTCGTGGCGGAGAGCCTGGGTTTGATCGTGATCTGATTCGAAACCCCCTTGACTCCCGAAAGGTAGCGAACCGTGCTTTCTGCAGTTTCTTTCTGATACCACCATTCCACTTCGCCGTCGAGTGTCACCCAGCCATTACGGACAGTTATCAGGATGGTCTTCCCCGGTAGTGTCCACGATAGCCAATCGATATGATTAGCAGCTGCGATGGCAATGTCTCCGTCGTCGCGTTTTAGCGATTCAGGAAACTTGACTTCGATGTCGTCGGCGATGGCTCGGACGCCAGCCACACGCTTCGCGACCTTCACGGCATCCCATTTTTCGCCATAGCTCGTGGCGAACCCGTTCAGAGTCACCGCACTTTCTTTCACCAGAACGCCGATGTCGGTGATTTTTACACTCGGTTCATATTTGAGTTCCGTGAGAACATCGTTCTTAATTTCTGTATCTGATTTATCTGTTGTAGTTAACATATCTATCTTTTCGTTGTTTTGAGTTTATGATGATTTCCCGTTGACTCCTCTTTGTGGAATGAGACGCTAAAATCATCCGACTCACGATGATCCCGTGCTCGTTTGCCTGCCAATACTTCCTCGGGGAGTGCGCCATAGCCGCGAGCTATGGTGCAGATACACTTGTGCAGTGGAGGTTTTTAAGTGCGTCTTGGCCGCTTAAATTTCGGAACCGCCAACAGAAATTTCTGGCGTGATTTGCTCGGGCACGTCCATCCTGGCCACGCCAATCCTGTAATCAGCCATCCCGTAATAGACATCAAAGCGGTCTAGCCGTCCGAGATCGTCCCGGCGATCGATTCCGGTGGGGAAGACAACGTTTGCTACTGTACCATGACGTTCCTCAGGCAGCTCTGGAGTCAACACAGGCTCTTTTGAACGATAAAGGATAGCCCCAGGGTTTTCACGGGAAAGGATCATGACCCCAGCCGAGTAACAAAGTGGATGTTGTTCCGGATTCGGCCCCGGCAGCTCGTGCACGCCATGGTAAACGACCATCCACCCATGACGGGTGAGTATGGGTGGAGTGCCGCCACCGATTTTAAGCATCTCCCATGGCGCTTCTGGCATCGCGAGTCTGTGATGCGAATTGAAGAGTCCGAGGGGATGATAGACGAGACTCTTGAGGGTCAATGGACAATAGGAAATCGGAATGCTTTCGCGATCGGTATCCACTGGATGGGAAGTGGACTGGCAGGCGGTTTCCTCAGGATGGGTGCCAGGGAAAAGCGGGCGATGGATTATGCCAAGCTGCATTTTTCCGGCGTGATTGGGGATTGGCACGGGGAAGATGCTGGCGTCTTTGTCGTCCACATGAACAAAATCGATTCCGAGATAAGGAGCGAACGTGACAAGGCCCAAACGCTTCCAGTGGAACAGATCGAATGATGCGGCCACGGCAATCCGTGGACCGAACGGAGAAAGCGCGGTGTAGGTCATCACGTAGAGATGGAGGCGCTCAACAAACGTGATGCGTGGATCTTCGCATCCGCCTGTGCCATCTGCGCGCAGCTCGTAGTCCGTCTCTGGTTCGAGCGCAATGCCGAGCCTTTCGACCGTTGCCGGATCACCGGTTTCGTTGAATTTCACGCGAGCGATGCCAATGCGTGAGTGATTGCCCTGCGAGACGAGCCGAGGAAACAAATAGAGCTCGCCGTCGGGACCACGAACGGCGGCCGGATTTAGGACGCCCTCGACCTCCAAGGGATTTCCTGGCTCGGGTTCCATGATGATACCAAGGCGTTTGAGTTGAAAATCGCTCATCGAGGTTCCATGGGTTCCAGACAGGCGAGAATCGTTTCGATGACTTTTTTCGACTCCCCGGGATCGCGGACTTGGATGGACGTCGCCCCAGCTTCTATTACCGGATAGTCATTTCCCCCGGGAAACAGTGCATCCCCGACGAAAATCATCTCGTCGATGGCTATACCAAGGGTGTCACGAAGCTTGCGAATACCGTAGCCCTTATCGATGCCAAGCTTGGTCACATCGATGGAAGTTGTGCCGCCCAGGCGGACGCAGAATTCCGGAATCAAATGATCCCGCAGCCCTTTCATCGCATTCCGCTTGGCGAGATCCCTGTCCCAGCTCTGCTTTATCTGGAGTGGGGCCAACTGTCCAAGGGCCGAAAATGTGATCTGGCTGCCCCGGTCCTCGATGATCTCTCCCCAAGCCTCATGGTTCGGGAATGCCAATGATGCGAAGGCCTGCTTCAATGCGGATACGATCTTTGCCTTCTCACCGGAACTGAAATCTTCCGAATAAAGCAGCATCCAGCTTGATTCATATTCGTAGAACTTCGTTCCGCAGGTGGGAAGAATGAAGAGATTCTTCAGCGATGCGTCCACAGAAAGCCGGGCAAGAACCTGCTTTTGGAATCGCGGCCAGGCTCCTCCGGAGATAACCGCCACCTTGACGGTGCAGAGGAGCGCCAGGAGAAGTGCCTCCATCTCAACATCGATGGGGCACTTGCTCTCCGCCAGCGTGCCATCCAGATCGAAGATGATGAGCTTTTTCATGAACTCGATTTTCTTTTCGGAATCGAGATTTCCAGCACGGTCACGGCCCCCTGAGGACGGCAGAGGCACTCGCCAACCATGCTTGGAATCAAAAACGTGTCGCCGGGACGGAATAGATAGAAAGCGCCGGCATGGGCCAATTGGCCATGACCCGAGAGAGCGACCAGCACACCCGGCATAGCTGGAACGCCGATTGAAAATGGCGAATCTGCATGGAGCCTGGACAATTCAAAAAACTCGCAGGCAAAAAGTCGCTCGCGCTGCGCCGGGCAGTTTGCTTCGGGTGTGGTTATGATGGCTCCGATCGCGCCTTGCGCGAAATCAATGCATGCCAGTGCCTCCTCGATTTGCAGCGGTCGCGGCCTGTCAGTTTTCGGGTCCACATGATTCCAATCGAAAAGCCGGAACGTCACATCGCTGTTTTCCTGCACTTCAAAGACCACCACGTCATTCAATGAATGAACAGTTCCGGCGGGAATGAAAATTCCGTCACCGGGTTTCGGAATGAAGGATGCGAGTTGATCCTCCACCGTTCCATTTCTGAGTGCCTGCCTTAGAGTCCTGGCAGTGGTGGCAGGCTTCAGGCCTGCGTAAATGCGAGATTTTGGCCCGGCATTCAATACCACCCAGGCTTCGGTCTTACCTGATTCGCCGGCAGGGATAAATGTTTTCTCCGCGTCCGAAGGGTGCACCTGCACTGAGAGTGCCGTTTGTACATCAAGAAATTTGAGCAGCAGCGGGAAGCGAAGGAAACATCCGGCCAACACTCCCATCACTTGCTCCGGCATCTGTTTGAGCAATTGCCGGAGTGTCAACCCCCTAAGCGGACCATTGGCGATCACACTATTGTGCTCCTCCCGGTCACTCAGCAGCCATGCTTCACCGATGGGGCCATCGTCCGCCAGCGGAACCGAAAATAGATCTCCCAGACGCTTTCCGCCCCAGTTCCTGTATTGATAGATCGGCTCGAATTTAAGCGGATAAAGCGAGATATCGTTCCTGTTGTTCAAATCAGGAATTGATAAAATCAAGGACCACGCGGGGTACCACCTTGCCAGGTTCAACTCGCTCCAAAACTTCATTGATCGATGACAATGGCTGGTGTTCGATTTCCGCACCGCCCGAGGCAGGATGCAATCGGTGGGGCGCGGGGACCGTCTTGGCGTTCCGGCCCTTGTATTCGATAATGTTCGCGCTGAGCAGCACTTCGCCGCGAGCGTCTGCGATGAGTTTGCCCATTTCAGGGCTCACCCGTCGGGCGAAGTCGTCGAGGTGCTCGCGCAAGAGAGATGCCGCCTTCGCGGCGATGGCGGCGCGTTCGACGAAAGTGGTGTGCCGCCACGTCTCGAAACAGGACGCCGCCGTGAACAGTGTCTCTAGGAGTCGGAGATTTGTCACTTTGTCGAAAGATTTCAGGATTTCGCCTTTTGCGGGATTGATACTGGGATAGGCCATATTTTTCTTTGCTGGGCTCCATCGGCACTGCGACGAAACATTTCCAACCATCGCCGTGTCCGCGAGATTCATCCAATACCTTCGCGGTCCGCATCCCATAGCCGTTGGCTATGGCGAAGCACCATCGAAAGAGCTCCGTAAACGGTCCACGGCCCCTGATTCAAGAATCCTGATTGAGAGCGGTGTGGATTGCGGCTATGGCCGGGTCCTACTCATTCATTTGGCTGATAGCTTTGCGAAAGCGATTCAGCGAGACGGAGAAGAAGACCGCGCCGATCGTTGCCAGCGCAAGGAACTCCGGCCAGACCACGCCAAGACCGGCACCGCGGAACAGGATGGCCTGACCGATTGCGACGAAGTGTGTCGTGGGGGCAAGCAGCATCACGTCCTGAACAAAAGCCGGCATGCTTTCCCGTGGAGTGGCGTTCCCGGACAGCAGTTGAAGCGGCATGAGAATCAGAACGGCGAGCATACCGAACTGAGGCATCGAACGGGCCAGTGTCGCCATGAAAATGGCCATCGAATTGGTCGCAAACAGGTGCAGAGAGGCACCCACAAGAAACAGTGCCACCGAACCCTCAATCGGCACACGCAGCACCCCTTTGACGACAAACACCAGGGCGAACGTCGCCGCAAACAGCACCACCAATCCCATCGACCAAACCTTGGCCAGCATGATCTCTGATGGAGTGACCGGCATGACAAGCAAATGTTCTATGGTGCCGTGCTCGCGCTCCCGAATCAGGGCGGCTCCAGTCAGGATGATCGAGAGCATTGTGACATTGTTGATGATTTCCATGAGCGCCCCGAACCACGATTCTTCGAGATTCGGGTTGAATCGGGCACGTAACACCAGATCCACCGGAGGGGTTTGGTTGCGACGGAAGCCGTGGACAAACTCCGTGACCTCGGCCATCACGATCTGCTGAATATAGCTGCTACCGGTGAACGCCTGGCTCATTCGCGTGGCGTCCACATTGAGCTGGATGGCTGGTCCGTGGCCAGCCAGGACGTCCCGCTGAAAATCCGGCGGAATATCCAGCACGAATGTGTAGGTGCCGACGTCCATTCCGGGATCCACTGCGGCGAGGGAAATGATTTCCGGCATCTTGAAGCGGGGAGGATAGAAGGCCGAAACAATCTTCGCCGAGAGTGGAGATCCATCCTCATCCACAAAGACAATCGGGGCTTTGTTCAACGTTTCCTTCATCGCCGTAGCCGACACATAGATGGAAAAGGTGAACGTGTAGGCGATGAGAACGAGCATCATTGGATCACGGGCCAGGCTCCAGAGTTCCTTGACCCCCAACCGGTAGATATTAGCAAAGTGCGGCATTGTCAGGTCTCCTGCTTTTTCAGCAGCCCGATTGACAATCCGAGGATGACCGGCACAGCAAGCACCAGCGGCCAGAATGACGCATGCAGGGCGGAGAACCCCAGCGCCTTGTTAAAGACCCCCCGGCTGATGGTCAGCATGTGAGAAGCAGGATAGATATGTCCAATGAATGCCCCGAAGCCCTCGAGGGAGGATACGGGATTGAGCATGCCGGCAAACTGAATGGCGGGGATCATTGTGCCGATCATTGTCACGAACATCGCGGCGATCTGACTGCGTGTGAACGTGGAGGCAAACAGGCCGAACCCGGTCGAAAAGATCACAAAGAGCAGAGCGCCCGTCATCAGTGCCAGAAAGCTGCCTTTCACGGGGACATCGAAAACCGTGATGGCAAGCAGGGTCATGAGAAAAAAGTTCAACATGGCAAGCACCACATAGGGAAGCTGCTTGCCAAGAAGGAACTCGCTGCGGGTGACGGGTGTGACATAGAGGTTGATAATGGAGCCGAGTTCCTTCTCGCGAACGACTGAGAGTGCGGCGAGCATCGCGGGGATCATGAGCAGCAGCATAGGTATTACCGCCGGAACCATCGCCGGCAGGCTCTTGACGTCGGGGTTGTAGCGGAAGCGGGTGGCAATCGTCGCCAGACCGGTCGCCTTGTCCTGCCCGAGCCGGTGGATCGCCTTATCCTGCAACCAGCCTTGATGCATTCCGAGAACATATCCTTGAACCGTCTCGGCACGCCGGGGCATGGCCCCGTCCACCCATGCACCGATTTGCACCGGATTGCCCCGCTTGATATCGCGTGCAAAGTTGGGCGGAATCTCAATGGCCAGCGAGAGCGTCCCTGCGCGCATCCGCCGGTCGAGGTCCGCGTAGTCGGTCAATGGCGAGCGCTCGACGAAGTAACGTGAACCCGCGAGATTCAGAGCGTAATTCTGACTAAGCGTCGTCCTGTCATGGTCGAGCACGGCATAGGTCAGGTTTTCGACATCGAGGCTGATCCCGTAGCCGAACACAAACATCAGGATCGCCGTGCCCAGCAGGGCCATCGTGGCGCGAACCGGATCACGCCTGAGCTCCAGCGTTTCGCGCAAGGTGTAGCTCCACGCTCGACCGAAGCTGAACGTCTGTCTTTTGAGGATCGGAGGAATCCCTGGCGGTTGTTCCGGCATGGGAGTTGCCGATACGTCCTCCCCGGAACCCGCGTCTTTGAGATAACTGATGAATGCGTCTTCGAGAGTCAGGCTTCCCCGCTTGCGCACGAGTTCGGCCGGCACATCGGTAACCAGAACCTTTCCGGCGTGCATCAGTGAGATGCGATCACAGCGTGAGGCCTCGTTCATGAAGTGGGTGGAGATGAAAATGGTGACATGATCGTTCCTGGCGAGATCGATCATGAGCTGCCAGAGAACATCGCGGGCGATGGGGTCAACGCCGGACGTCGGCTCATCGAGAATGAGGAGCTCCGGCTTATGCACCATGGCGACGGCGAGCGAGAGGCGCTGGCGGATGCCCAGCGGCAGGTTGTCCGGCATGGCATCGAGCGAATCCACCAGGCCGAAACGTCCGGCCATTTCGTCCACCCGTGCCGGGATGGTTGCCTCGGGCACGAGGAACAGACGGGCGTGAAGAACGAGGTTCTGACGCACGGAAAGCTCCGAATAAAGCGAAAACGCCTGCGACATGTAGCCCACCCGGCGGCGGGTCGCGATGTCCCTGGGGTTGACCTCGTGACCGAGCAGCGAGGCGCGTCCCTCAGTCGCCGGCAGAAGGCCGGTCAGCATTTTCATGGTGGTGGATTTGCCGCAGCCGTTTGAGCCGATGAAGCCGAAGATTTCTCCGCGGCGGATTCGGAAACTTGCGTGATCGACTGCAACGAAATCGCCAAATCGCATCGTGAGGTTCGTGGCCTCGATGGCGGTCTCCGTGTCGGCTCCGGCAACGAGAGGCGGAATCGTGACATTGTGATGGCCGTGGCGTTTCGCCTCGGGGAGCAACGCGATAAATGCCGCATCGAGGCTGTCGCTGCCGGTGCGTTTGAGAAGATCATTCGGAGTTCCTGTGGCGAGCACGCGGCCGGCATCCATGGCTACTAGCAAGTCGAATCGCCGCGCCTCATCCATATATGCCGTAGCGACAATGACGCTCATGCCGGTGCGCCCGCTCCGGATATGTTGAATCAAATCCCAAAACTGAGCGCGAGCCAGCGGATCAACCCCGGTCGTGGGCTCATCGAGAATCAGCAGGTCGGGGTCATGAATGAGAGCGCAGCAGAGACCCAGCTTCTGTTTCATACCACCGGACAACTTGCCCGCCGGACGTGTGAGGAACGAAGCGAGGCCGGTGCTCCGCGTGAGATCATCTATACGCCGGCGGCGTTCGGTGACAGAGTGTCCGAAGAGCCGGGCAAAAAATTGCAGGTTTTCCTCGACCGACAACGTGGGGTAGAGATTCTTGCCCAAGCCCTGCGGCATGTAGGCGATGCGGGGACAAACCTTCTCCCGGTCGCGTGGGTTTGCCATGTCGCCGCCCAATGCGTGAACGCTGCCCTGTTGCAAAGCCCGTGCCCCGGCGATCAGCGAAAGCAGACTGGACTTACCAACGCCATCCGGCCCGATCAAGCCAACCATTTTGCCCGCTGGGAAACTGAGCGTGATGCCGTCCAACGCCAAGGTCTTGCCGTAGCTGAGATGCACATCGACCGTGCTGGCGACCGGGGCCGGGTTCGTCGCCTCCGCAGTCATTCCGGCAGCTTGATTTCCAAACTCGCCGGCCAGCGGGCCTCCGGATCAAGCTTGATCCAAGCCACGCCGGGCAGGCCGGTCTTCACGACCTTGAGATGCTTTTGCAGGAGGTCGCGGTCGATTTGACCCTTGACCCGGAACATCAGCTTCTGCCGTTCGGTCGCAGTTTCGACAGTCTTGGGCGTGAACTGAGCGGTGCTGGCAACAAAGGAGACCTTGGCGGGAATCACATACTGGGGGGCGGCGTCGAGGATGATGCGGACCTCGCTGCCGAGAGCCAGCTTCCCGGCAGCCGTTTCCGGCATGAAAAACGTCATGTAAACATCCCCGAGATCCACGAGGTTAAGGACAGTTCCGCCTGCCGCCAGAACCTCACCAGGTTCCGCGACGCGGTATTGCACCCGGCCATCACGCGGTGATTTGAGCTGGCTGTCCTGAATGTCTGCCTCCACCCGTGCAATGGTGGCCTTGCTTGCAGTGACGGACGATCCGGCTCCGATGACTTCCGCTTGAGCGGCGGTGATGGCAGCTTGCGCGGCCGCGACTTCGGCTTTGGCACCCGCCAGCGCGGATTCCGCACCTCGGACATGGGCGCGGTCGTCATCGAGTTCCTGAATGGGAGTGACTCCCCTTTTTGTGAGCATCTCGGTGCGCACGAGCCGCCGTTGCG